>CAZVEI010000194.1:0-3800 GCA_964626295.1 uncultured Alkalibaculum sp. | reverse complement strand
TGATGTATTCAACGATTCTAAAAAACAGTGCATCTCGCATTCCTTCTTCTGTTTTTTCAATGTCTACAAATTCAGCATGACTATTTAAGTGGTCTCTAAATCCACTTGTAAGTGGACTTTCTACATCTTCATTGATATAAGCAACTCTTACTTTAGTTTGCTCAAATTCTGTTGAATTTATATCTCCCATAATGACTGTAACTAGGACAACGATAAACAAGAATACCCCAAGGTAAAACATTATACCAGGTAGATTTTTCTTTATAATTTTTAGATACAGTTTAAATACTTGCATATTTTTTCCTCCTAGTTGCCACATAGGTTATAATTCCAAATGCTAAAGAGTAGCCTATCATGAGTCCTATATTTAAGAAAAACCGCTCCTTTGTCTTATAATAATACAAGCTATAAAAGGCATCCGTAATGATATGAGCAGGATTAATATACTGTAGTAGCGGAACTCGAGTAGCCACAATATACTTTACTTGCACTGACATTAAACCAGATAAAAAACAAGAAAACATGGTTACTGCCGACAATATATTGTACTTAAAATTAAGGTCTTTCTTGGATAACGCACTCACCATTGCGCCAAGTGAGACCCCCAATAAAGAAGATACAAAACCACTTAGTATGACAAAATTCAAATCATCTCCAAAATTAATTTTTAATATATTTATCAAGTAAGCCATAAGAAGCAGTATTCCTGTAAAATGAACCGTAAGAGCTGCTGACATATTACAAAAAAGTAGCTTCATTTTTTTTATTGGGGCTACATTTACTCTAGCTCCCACTAAGGATAAATTTGCTTGTATATCTGCAATGGCTGTCAAACCCCAAAAACAACCAAATAGGCAACTCATTGCAATGAGAGAATAGAAGAAATTAAGTGTAGTGTCTGGTGAATTTTCACCTTGCAAATAATCTTCTAAATACGTGCTTTTCTCCTGTATATCTTCAACAATGTTTTCTATATTTTGTGGATTTAATTCTATTAAAGACTCTACTGTACTCAGGCTTTGGCTATATCCATCTAAAAAGGATTTTACTATAGTCTCTTCTATACCACTTTCTTTTACTGTTAGCTCCATGTGGTCCTTTGGGTAAATATAACCTATGATTTTATCTTCTATTAATTTTTTTTCAGCTCCTTCTCTTTCAAGTACAGAAACTTCAAATAATTTTGGCGCATTTTGATCATTAGATGTTTTTATGCTAGATATAGTCTCAATAAATATTTTAGTATTCTCATATTCATTATTTTCAATGACTCCAATAGGGATAGAGTGAAATATTTCCGAACTATTCATATTACTAAAGGCTAAATGAAATAATGTAGCAAGTACGATTGGAAATAGAAAGGTCCAAAATACATTGCTTTTATTTCGAATAAGACATTTTACTCTTGTTTTATACAAACCTAACATTTAAATCCCCCTTAATCCCTTAATGTTTTACCTGTAATCTCTAAAAACACATCATTTAAAGTTGGCTGTTCTGTAAACACCTGTTGAAAAGGAATCTCATGATCCATTAAGTAAGATATAATTTGAAAGAGATTGTTTTTCCCTTTTGTTAATTTAACAGAAAGCAAATTCCCCTTATACTCTACAGACAAAACTCGAGGCAATTCTTTAATTTCTTGTAATTGATTTTGCTCGAGAGAAAACACTTCAATTGTGATTTTTTCTCCAATAGAAATCATGGCCTTTAGTTCTTCCTTTGTTCCTAAGGCTATGACCTTGCCCTTATCAATAATGGCAATTCGGTCACAGATTTGTTCCGCTTCTTCCATATAGTGAGTCGTATAAATGATTGTAGCCCCTTCTTTGTTTAATTTTTTAATACCTTCAAGTATTTTATTTCTGCTCTGAGGGTCTACTGCGACAGTAGGTTCGTCGAGAATGATGAGTTTAGGCTTATGTGCAATACCACAGGCGATGTTTAATCTCCTTAGAAGGCCACCGCTCAATTTACTGGGGAAAAACTTCACATAATCTTCTAATGAAACAAAGGAAATGGCCTCTTCGGTCAATCTTTTCACTTCGCTTTTATCCTTTACATACAAACTGCAAAAATAACTGATATTTTCATAGACGGTCAACTCTTCAAAGACAGCTACTTGTTGAAAAATCACTCCAATATTTCTTTTAATGTAGTAGGATTCTGGGGTCATGTTCTCATTAAAAATCTCAATACTACCTTTGTCGTACTTTAACAAGGATAGCATACAATTAATAATTGTGGTTTTTCCAGAACCGTTAGGCCCTAATAACCCAAAGATCTCCCCCTCCTGAATTTGCAAATTCAAATGGTCAACGGCTAAAACTTTGTCATATCTCTTTACTAAATTGTTTATATTTACAATCATTGGTCTCTCCCCTTTACTAATCTCTTAATAATACTATATAAGAAATGTCCTTTCCATCAAAGTGCATACAATCATAAAAGAGCATGACATTTGTCATATTTTTAAAATTCGTAAGCTTGTAGTTTCTATATAAAAATAGTATAGTAAAAGAGAAATCGCTTATGGAAAATAAAGGAGAATATATACTGGAGATTATCGATAAAAGTATCCTTTTTTTATTATGCTCTACTCTTTATTTGTATCATTTTAATACGGTGTATGTACTTCTTCCAATGATTGTCATAATCATTGTGAGTTGTTTTTGCACCTATTTTGAGAACACTAGGCTTCTTCGCTATTCGACGATTCTTTATGCAATCCTTAGCACCGCTCACTCCCATTTTCTCTTTTATCTGCCCATACAACTTTACGATATTTTTCATACGAAAGAGCAAAAATACGGTTTTTTATATTTGATTCCACTTTTCTTTTCTCCTAAGGATTTGCCCTCAAAGGCTTAGGTTTGGATTATTGTATTTTGCCTCTTATCCTTTATATCAAGAGGAAAGAAAGATAAAATACTAGAACTTACCCACGAATATTACGCATATCGGGATAATGCAAAGGAATTTGAAATTTCTCTAGAAGATAAAAATAGAAAGTTAATACAAAGTCAAGATGACAAAATATACTTAGCAACTTTACAAGAGAGAAACCGAATTGCTAAAGAAATTCACGACAATATTGGTCATCTCTTATCTCGTTCTTTACTGCAAATCGGCGCTTTAATGACTATAACAAAAGACAATATCATACTAGAGAGCTTAAATGAACTAAAAAACTCCTTGTCTTGTGGCATGGATAGTATCCGAAATAGCATCCATAACTTGCACGATGAATCTATAGATCTACATGCAAGTATTGATGCTCTAGTAAAGGAGTTTACATTTTGCTCTATCACATTTGACTACCATATAAAAAATACCTCCCCTACACAGTTAAAGTACTTTTTCTTATGGACCATTAAAGAGTCCTTATCAAACATTATAAAGCACTCTAATGCCACAAAAGTTTCCATCGTACTAATGGAGCACCCTATTATGTATCAACTCATTATTACAGATAACGGAAATTGCACTTCAAATGAAAATATTCAACCAAGTGACGGAATAGGCCTTCGAACTATGAAAGAACGAACCTATGGGTTTAAGGGAATCTTTCAAGTCTTTACAGAAAAAGGATTTCAAATATTTATTACGATACCTATTAAAGATGTGGAGGAAGCAAATCATGAACGTACTTGTAGTTGACGATGATCAAATTGTTTGTTCATCCTTAAGAATGATCATTAGTCAAGACCCTTCTATAAATGTAATTGCAACAGGAAATGATGGAAAGGAAGCTATAGATCTTTATTTTACATACCTACCTGATATCTTGCTTATGGACA
>CAZVEI010000193.1:0-4164 GCA_964626295.1 uncultured Alkalibaculum sp. | reverse complement strand
GATATATAGATGGTCTAATTGAAACAGTCATTGATGGAATTAGACAGGAAATCATATATCAAAATTATGTGATAAAACCTATCCATTATCAGACAAAGATTGATGGAAATTCTGGTAAGGTGCGTCAGATAGGAATACAGGATGTAAAACAACAATTATATGATTATATATGCATATAATCATATACTCATACTACACATTGATTAAACACTTGTTACAATGACTTAATACAATTCTGCTCGCTAGATTAGATAAATTGTCATTAGTTACATTTATTCTTATTTATAGAAGTCCTACAAATACAGTCATCTTGTTCTATCGTAATATTATTCCAAAATGTTTTTATCTGTGATATTAATTTAGAGTTAATACTATATCTTACCCAAGAGCCTTCTTTTCTGCTACTTACAAGATTAGATTCTGTCAAGATTTTCATGTGATAAGAAAGTGTAGATTGACTGATCTGAAAAAAATCAAGTATATCACATGCACACATTTCTTTGCACGAAACTATCTCTACAATCTTTAATCTAGTTTCGTCAGATAATGCTTTGAAGATAGTTACGTAATCTTTATATTCATTTGATTTCATTATTATTACCTCTCTAATTTTGTTTTAACTATATCGATCTTTATCAATATGGTTATTATATTCGGTATATCGATAATTGTCAATATGTATTATATATTTATTTTGGTATCGCGAACTAACTAAATTTCTAATATTTTAGACTAGATAGTTTTTGATACATATGCAAAGTTGGTTTATTTACAATTGTTTTGACCCTCTCTATAGCTAATTATTTCAGCTTGATCCTCTATATAGCTTGGTAAATCTTTTAGCCTTTTTTGTAAGTATAACCAAAGCCCTTCATGGTCTTTCTTAAAATTATCATCTATTTTGTAATAAGTCCATTGAGCTTGCTTATAACTTTCAAGAATCCCACTCTTTTTTAGGATACTAAGATGTCTTGATACATTTGATTGAGTTAATTTTAAACAAACTTCAATTTCACAAACACACATTTCACTTTCTAATAGTAACGATAAAACTCTAAGTCGACTTTCTTCTGATAGTGCTTTAAATATTTCTGTCAAGATTATACCTCCTATATTATTAAGTAATCTATTATATAAAAAAAGCCGTGACTTCTGCTCACGACTGGAATCATCTATTATATAATTTGTATGGTGCCGAAGGCGGGAATCGAACCCGCACGGTATTGCTACCACTGGATTTTGAGTCCAGCGCGTCTGCCAATTCCACCACTTCGGCACTTACCTGCAAGAATTAGAATAACATAAATTCAAAACTAATTCAATGGTTTTTTAATTATTTTTTAATGTTAGTGAGCATGTATGTGATGACTATCCTGACAGTGCTTATGAGAATGTATCATTTCAGTGTGATCATGAACATGATTGTGTACTCCAAGTACTGTTACATCATGAACATGGTCGTGATGTCCGTCATCGTGGCAATGGCCATGCTCATGGCTTACATTGTGATGATGGTGTTTGTGTCCATGAACCTCTGTAGAGGCATAATAAGTTCCTACTATCATAATTATCACAGCAATTATGAAATTAATAGATGGGATTTCTTTAAAAATAAACAAAGACATGATTACGCCAATAAAAGGCGCTATAGCATAATAAGCACTTGTTTTGGCTGCTCCTAAATCCCTTTGTGCATATATATAAAAGAAAATACTTAAACCATAGGATACAAAGCCTAAAACAAGTGCAAAGGCAATATACACTATACCGCTTATCTTCTCTCCTATTACTAAAGAAATCACTAAAGACCCTAATCCTGAACCCATACCCTTTATTATGACAATCTGCAAGGGGTCTTTAATAGAAATCTTCCTAGTGCAGTTATTTTCTAATCCCCAACAGCAACATGCCAAAAGTACAAATACAGAACCTAAAGAGAAAGAAAGACTTGTCACATCTTCAACGGTCAGTATGATACAAGATAATGTTATTAAGGATATAGCGATCCACAGCCTTTTGCTAATAGTTTCTTTAAAAAGAAATAAAGCAATTAGTGAAGTCGCTACAATTTCAAAATTATTTAGAAGTGCTCCATTAGCAGAACTTGTTTTCGTCAAGCCGATCATAAGAAATATAGGGGCTAATATGTCTAATACAACCATTCCTATGGTATAGGGTAATTCTTTATTTGTAAGTTTAGCTTCTTTAGCTTCAGTATTCTTTCTTTTTTGAATAATACCTACAAAAAACATTCCCACTCCAGCACCTAAATAAAGATAGGACGCCATTAGTGTAGGCGAAATTTCTTTGAGTAACAATTTTGAAATGGGTATATTTATAGCATATAAAGCTGCCGCCAATATTGCAAAGAATATGGCTTTAAATTCTTTATTTTTCATGACCTACTCCTTTATTATTATGATTAATATACTTTTTATTATAACATATATACGATAGATTCACCTGCACATCTTAACTGTTACAGTTGTAGCACTTATGCACGGAACAATAGTTGAGCAATAGTTGAGCAATAGTTAAACAGTTGTTCTTATAAAAGTAGAATATTTCTATTAAATAAAAAGGAGCCAATATACACAAACTAAAGAAAGTCTGTATATTGGCTCCATAAATATTCGCTTTCTATTTCCTAGAATCAGTGTTAAAATCATCACTTAACACATAATCATTCCATAAATCAAAATTGGGGTCATGGACGTGTTCGATTTGCTTTATAACTTGTCTTAATGTTAAATTCATTTTTTCGTTGTCATCTTTCCAAGTTGCCATAATTCTTCCTCCCTTTAATTAAAGATGCTTGAATTTTAGTTTATGTATTAGTAGTAAAAATTATTCAAAGAAAGAAGTAGGCTTTAGCCTACTTCTTTCTTTGAATTTTTGAAATGAGGGTTTCTTGGTCAGTAATACGCTCATAACCTTTATTGGCAGCCATGGCTACAACCAGAGAATTTATTAAGTCTAAGAGTATTACTGCAAACAATTCTTGTGTTGTCTTATCCGTAAAACACCCATTTGCGTAGCTAATGGACAATAGTAATAACAAGGAGACTACATAAGATATAATCTCTGTAGGCATGAAGATAATGTCAAAAAATTTTAGTAAAATCCAATCAATAAAACGTTTTATAATTTGTGTGATTATTCCTACTAATAGGACTAATATGGGGAAATCTGCTAGAGATTGTAATGTTAACAACTCACCCATTAAAGCTTACACCTCCTCTTTACATTTATATTCTGAAATACTTTGAATAGTACATCGATTTATCTATGTTTTTGAATATAAATATAGATGAAGAAAGCAATGATTAAAGTCTTATTAACATATTGCAAAAGAGGATGCATTTTGCATCCTCTTTAAACTTATTCTTTATACCAGGAATTTAATAGAGCTATAATCTAAATTCTTTACAAACTCTGTAGATCTCTTCCCGTATTTTTCTGAAATATTTTGGTCTATTCCGATAAGAGTTCCTGAAATAGAGGTAATATAATCGATGAGTTCATCTTTTGTAATATCTATAATATTATTATAATAATTTTGTAAAATCTCTCTTCTAGAACCTGAATCACACATTCGGATTAATGCAAACTGCTTTTCTGTCTTCTGTATTTGAAAATCTCTCGCGTAATTCTTATTTATTTTACTCATTGTTGATTCTAAGAGCTTATAATTAGATTGAGCGACGCTTACTTCATAGTAAAATTGATTGTTCTTTTCGTTATGAAATATTATATAATAATAAATTTTTGAAGCATAGAAATGAAATAAATAACTATCTATTTCCTCGGAAATAATTTCTTGTAAAAATTTGTAGATACTTATTAAAAATTCATTGTATATTACACTTACAATATTATCCTTTGTTTTGAAATAATATGGTATGGCCGATAAGGATACTCCAGCCCGGTCTTTTATCATTACAACTGTAACTTTATTATAGCCGTATTCATAAAACAATTTCTTTGCTGATTGTATAATCTTACTTCTTGTATCAATACCTTTTTGGTACATATTGTCCTTTTTCCTCATAGGTATCCCTTTTTTTGTGCAATCTCCATTCTCCTGTTTCGTTCTTCGTAGAGTTTTTCCATTTTCGACACAAATACCCCTCCTCAACATTCTCTCTCGGATAAATTATAGTA
>CAZVEI010000192.1:0-4171 GCA_964626295.1 uncultured Alkalibaculum sp. | reverse complement strand
ACCGTTTTAAGTGAGGTAATGAGCTGTAATGTATATATCGCCGATGAAAATGGCAAGTTATTAGGTTATGCATTTACAGAGTTATTTACATGCCAATTAAATATTTCGACATTAGAAGCTAAGGGAACAATGTTTCCCGAAAGCTTCACTAAAGTAATCAATTCTTTTGTGGAAACTTCAGCAAATATTAACGAAGAAGATCCTATCTGCGTATACAATCATTCCATTCAATGTCCTTTTGAAGGAGATCGTTATTCTACATACGTACCAATAAATGCTAGTGGTTCCCGATTAGGGACTCTTGTCTTAGCAAAATTTAAAGATAGCTTTAGTCAAGAAGACCTTATTTTAGCAGAGGTATCTGCTACTGTAGTAGGATTAGAGATGCTTGGCATTAAAAACAGAATATTGGAGAGAGAAGCTCATTGTAAGAATGTAGTGCAAATGGCTATTAGTACTTTATCTTATTCTGAACTCGAGGCTATGATTCACATTTTTAAAGAGCTAAATGGAAATGAAGGTATGCTAGTAGCAAGTAAAGTTGCAGACCGAGTAGGAATTACTCGCTCTGTTATTGTTAACGCCTTAAGAAAGCTAGAAAGCGCCGGCGTTATTCAAACTAGGTCTCTAGGTATGAAGGGCACCTATATTAAGATATTAAATAATAAATTGTTAGAGGGACTTGAGAAAGCACATGATTAAGCTGCTCTTTGGGGTCCGCCGTCAGCGGCTAGTTACCAGCAATCAGCTGGAGGTATTCCTTTCGAGTTGGCCTTCGAAGCAGTCAATCAGTAACCCAACAAAGGTTCGTTTCAAAGTGTTTCCTTTTGGGTCTTAGTAGCTGCCTTTAGGTAATAAAATGCTGGCTGCTGAAATTTATTAGTGTTTGAAATTTAATGGTAAGTTGGTAAGTTGTAAAATAAACTTGCTAACATTAGCGAATTATGGTAGAATTACTACCGTCAAAACACACATCTTTTGATGCTTTGCATGGTGCCCTTTTAGTTGTAAGTTGTAAGCTCTAAATTGTAAGAATTACGTCACTTTAGTGATATGCTTTTACATAGAACATAAAACTTAGAACTGAGTGGTCCGCAGAGTATGTGATAAAGGTGGAGGTTAAAAAACCAGGAGGTAATATTATGTCACAAGTATCAATGAAACAATTATTAGAAGCTGGTGTTCACTTTGGACATCAAACAAGAAGATGGAATCCTAAAATGGCTCCTTACATCTTCACAGAAAGAAATGGAATCTATATTATCGATTTACAAAAAACAGTTGGTCTTATTGACAAAGCTTATAACTTTGTTCGCGATTTGACGGACGCAGGCGAAAAAATCTTGTTTGTTGGAACAAAAAAACAAGCACAAGAAGCAATCAAAAAACAAGCTGAGCGTTGTGGAGCTTACTATGTAAACCACAGATGGTTAGGCGGTACTTTAACGAACTTTCAAACAATCAACAAAAGAATTAAAAAATTACATGAAATCAATATTATGGAAGAAGACGGAACATTTGATGTTCTTCCTAAAAAAGAAGTAATAAACTTAAAAGCTCAAAGAGATAGATTAGAAAAATACCTTGGTGGCATTAAAGAAATGACAGAAATGCCAGGTGCAATGTTTATCGTGGATCCTAAGAAAGAAAGAATTGCTATTGCTGAAGCAAAAAAATTAGGAATTCCTGTTATCGCTATTGTCGATACAAACTGTGACCCTGATGAAGTTGATTATTTAATCCCAGGTAATGATGATGCAATTCGTGCAGTAAACTTACTAACTGAAACTATTGCAAATGCAATTTTAGAAGGTAATCAAGGTGCACAAGGACAAGCTGAATCTACTGAAAGTGTAGAAGAATCTGTTACTTCTACTAAAGAAGAAACAACTACTTCCCAAGAGTAGTTAGACAAGGGAGAAGTTAGGAGTACAAGCCTCACTTCTTTCTTTTTACGTAAACTATAATTCAGATAAATAAGGAGGTCATTTTAATGGCTACTGCTCAACAAGTTAAAGAATTAAGAGGAAAAACTGGCGCTGGAATGATGGATTGCAAAAAAGCTCTAGTTGAATGTAATGATGATATGGAAAAAGCAATTGAATTCTTAAGAGAAAAAGGATTAGCTTCTGCTTCTAAAAAATCTGGTAGAATTGCTGCTGAAGGAATTGTAGAATCATACATTCACTTAGGTGGAAAAATCGGTGTATTAGTTGAAGTAAATTGTGAAACGGATTTTGTTGCTAAAAATGAAGATTTCAGAATTTTTGTAAAAGATATTGCAATGCATATCGCTGCCTCAAATCCACTTTATTTAAATGAAGAAGAAGTACCTGCAGAAGTAGTTGAAAAAGAAAAATCTATTTTAGCAGCACAAGCTTTGAATGAAGGAAAACCTGAAAAAATCGTAGAAAAAATGGTAGAAGGTAGAATTAAGAAATTCTACAGCGAAATATGTCTATTAGATCAACCATTTGTAAAAGATCCAGATAAGACAGTTCAACAATTAGTAAATGAACAAATCTCTACTATTGGAGAAAATGTAAAAATCAGAAGATTTGCTCGTTTCCAAATGGGTGAAGGTTTAGAAAAGAAAGAAGAAAACTTTGCAGAAGAAGTAGCAAAACAAATGGGTAACTAATTCCCGAACACAAAGCTGGATACTCAGATACGCTGTCTTTCTGATTATATGTATGACAGATGGTTTTGAGCTTGAGAAGAGTTTTATTAAAGGAACTCATTTTCTTTCCAGTTTTGTGTTATTTTTTTATATAAGTGAAGAAATTGTTAGGAAATAATGGTATTATATTAGGAGGATAAGATGTTACCAAAGTATAAGAGAGTGATTATCAAATTAAGTGGAGAAGCTTTGGCAGGAGATGCAGGTTTTGGCATAGACCCTGCAACTATACAAAATATTTGCTCAAGCATCAAGGAAGCTAAAGAATTAGGCGTTGAGATCGCTATTGTTGTTGGTGGTGGAAACATTTGGCGTGGTCGAAACGGTGAAGGTATGGACCGTGCAACCGCCGATTATATGGGAATGTTAGCTACAGTAATCAATGCATTAGCTCTACAAGATGCCCTAGAAAATATGGGTGTAGATGTGAGAGTTCAAACAGCTATTGAAATGAAAGAAATTGCAGAGTCTTATATCCGAAGAAGAGCTATCAGGCATCTTGAAAAGGGAAGCTTCAGGTACAGGTAATCCATATTTCTCCACAGATACGACAGCAGCCCTAAGAGCAGCAGAGATTGACGCCGAAGTAATTCTTTCAGCGAAAAAAGTAGATGCTGTTTATGACAGCGATCCAAATTTAAATCCTAATGCTAAAAAGTTTACTAAATTATCTTATATCGACGTTTTAAACAAGGGTTTAAAAGTTATGGATTCTACAGCGATATCACTTTGTATGGATAATAGCATTCGTATTTCCGTATTTGGTCTTCACGATCCTAATAATATTGTAAGAGTTCTTTGTGGCGAAAATATTGGAACAATCGTTGAGGAGGATTAATTATGATCAAAGAAATTAAAAATGAATGCAAAGTAAAAATGGAGAAAGCCATTCTAAGTTTAAAATCTGAGCTGAATACGATTCGAGCTGGAAGAGCCAATCCAAAGATTTTAGACAGAGTAGTAGTAGAGTATTATGGAACACCAACGCCATTAAATCAATTGGCTAATATTTCAACTCCAGAGCCAAGAATGATTATGATCTCACCTTGGGATGCTAAATCAGTAGGAGATATTGAAAAGGCAATTTTAAAATCAGATTTAGGATTAAATCCAACTAATGACGGTAAAGTCATTCGCTTGGTTATTCCTCAGCTTACAGAAGAAAGACGTAAAGAATTAGTTAAGGTTGCCAAAAAAACTGGCGAAGATGCAAAAATAGCTGTTCGAAATATTCGTAGAAATGCCAACACTTCCCTAAAGAATGCTGAAAAGGAAGCAACTATTACGGAAGACGAGTTAAAAGGAGCAGAAACAGATATTCAAAAGATGACAGATGCTGAAATAGTGAATATCGATCAAATCATTGCGGATAAAACAAAAGAAATCTTAGAAGGAGCACAATTACAGTTACTAGATAGCCAAGGAGATATAGTAGCAGAATTTACATCAGAAAATAAAGCGTATACGATAAGTAAATTACAAGTAGGTGAA
>CAZVEI010000191.1:0-4175 GCA_964626295.1 uncultured Alkalibaculum sp. | reverse complement strand
CCTATCTCCTTTTGAAATTTTTCAATAAACTCCTGGGGAAAACCTTTTTCTGTAAAAGTAGGAAAAGGCTTATCTAAAATAATTCCTGTCATTTCCCAATGTCCAGTAGTCGTGTCTTTTCCAGGAGATTTTTCTATGGATTTACCATAAGCGCCCTTTGGCTTCTCAACCTTCGGAATAATTTTAACTCCATCAATTAGTCCTAAACCTAAAGATTCTAAAGTAGGCAGACTAAAATCCTTAACGTTTTTATAAATATTTTCTAAAGTATTACTGCCTTCATCATTATACAAATGAGCATCAGGTAATTCTCCTATGCCTACACTATCTATTACAATCCATATGACTCGTTTCACCAACTGTCATCCTCCTCTATAATTGAAATTTTCCTTTAGTTTATGTAACTCATCTTCTTTCATCCTCTAAGTTCATTTGTACCCTATAAAAATAAAAAAAAACGCCAGTGGCGTTTTAGGTTCTATCATTTTATAGGTTTTTCCCGTCCAATCATCAGAATAATTTATTCGAGAAAAAAATCATAAACACAGGTATAATATATGCTTCAATGGCACAACCTATCGCGGTTACTCCAAAGCCTATTAATAGAGAGGAAAAGTAATATACTATTTGCTGCAGATTTTTCTTAGAGCTAAGGGATATCTTGTATCTTTTCTTTGATATGTAGATTTGCCTTGACATCATAGTGCTGATTAAAGCACTGTATATAAGGCTGATTATGTACAAAATGTTTTGTGGGAATATGACAAATAAAGAAAATAGAAATCCCATAAGGTATAGCTCATCTAAAATAAACCCAATGGTAAATCCTAAAATAAATCCTTTAAACAGGACTAATGAGGGTATGAGAACTATCCCAATGGAAAACATACCTAGAATAAACATACATACAAATATTTTTACATTATCTATTAAGAGTTTTAAAAACATTTGAGTCTTATTTAAATCTTGATTATTGCCTAGTACTTTAAAAAAATCACTTAAATAATTGATTAAATCCGTTTTTTGACCATCTGTCAAAGTCTTTACGCACAAGGTTCCAGCTATAATGCCTACAATAAAAACAATGCATAAAGCCAAAATCATTCTCTTGTTTCTTATAAAAAATTGCGTCAGCTCTCTCTTGTTCAAAAAAATCTCCTCCTTAGGATAATACTATGCTTACCTGGAGAAGATTATGATGAATTTCTACTTTGTAAAAGACAATAAGATTCCTGCTACTGTCTTTCCATCTCTTATTTCACCTTTGTGAACTTTTTCTACTATTTCATCAATACTATACATTTCAATATCAATGGATTCATGTTCATCTGGATGAGCTTCCCCTAATTCCAGATCATCGCTATAAAATAAGTGAATAATCTCGTTACAGTAACCTGGTGTCGGGTAGATACTACCTAATTTCTTTACATTTCGGGCAATATAGCCTGTTTCTTCTTGTAACTCTCGAACAGCACATTTTAAAGGGTCCTCTCCTGGGTCTAGTTTTCCAGCAGGTAATTCAAGTATATTTTGTTCAACAGCTTTTCGAAATTGGCGCACTAATATGACCTTTTCATCTTTCACTGCTACTATAGCGCAAGCACCAGGATGTACGACAATCTCCCTTGAAGCCAGACGTCCATTATGTACCTGGACCTTGTCAACTTTAAGAGTAACTACCTTTCCCTCATAGATGTTCTTTGATTCTACAGTCTTTTCTTCAAACATGCTTTTCCCTCCAATCATTAACACCTAGCTATCAGCCATCAGTGTCCTTGCATTTATTTTGCTAGCTTTGCTACCAAAGATCGCATTAAAACTAAGCGATAAAGTAATGTTATACTGCCATTTTATTAGTATATTCCCTAATGCAAATAAATAAATCACAAATAATCACACTTTTCACAAAATCTAAGAACACTAGACTTACTAAAAGTAACTTGGTTTTACTGGTCGCTGGCGGCTGAACACGGATTGCTTATTATGCTGTCCGCTAGTAATTATTATCTTTTATCCTCTAAAAGCTTATTTAATTCAGACATAAAGGTATTAATGTCTTTAAATTGCCTATATACACTTGCAAATCGCACATAAGCTACTTCATCTGTCTTTTTTAATTGATCCATAATTTTTTCGCCAATAAAATGTGAAGAAACTTCTCTTTCAAGACTTTGATATACTTCTTTTTCGATAGTATCTACAATGTCTTCAATTTGTTTGATGGAAATAGGCCTCTTTTCGCAAGCTTTTATAATTCCATTCATGATTTTATTTCGATCAAATTGCTCTCTTTGACCACCTTTTTTAATGACCATAAGAGGTATGTCTTCAATTTTTTCATAGGTGGTAAAACGCTTTGTACAGCTTGTGCATTCTCTTCTCCTACGTATTACTGTTCCGTCTTCTGTGGGTCTCGAATCCACAACTTTACTTTCTGCGTAATTGCAAAAGGGGCACTTCAAGGTAATTTCCTCCAATTCAAATTTGCTAAAATCATTATACAAGAGTAAATCGAAATTGTCCATAAAAAGAGCCTTTAAACAGTTGTTGAACAATGTCGAGCAGTAGCTGAACGATCGCTGAACGGTAGTCGAACAATGGTTAAACAATTGTAAAAACACATTACCTCGCCTGTAAGCGAGGTTATTTTTCTGCTTTCAGCCTTTTACTCATATACATAAGAGTATTAAATATTGTAGTTTATGAAACTATTATAATTCAGGTTAAAGTAATACTTTAACTTGTACATCAACTACAAATTGATAATAACAATTAAAACACTAGATTTTGTAGATGCTGTTTTTCCTTTCCGATTTCAGCTAACTAGTTTGTCATCGTCTTCCTAATAGCATACAGTGCATTTTTTTCTACTCTAGAAACTTGAGCTTGTGAAATGCCAATTTCGTCTGCAACTTCCATTTGGGTTTTTCCGTCAAAATATCGCTTCTTTATGATTGTTTTTTCCCTTTCATTTAATTTCTTCACTGCTTCTTTTACTGCAATATTTTCAATCCATTTTTCATCTTTGTTTTTATCATCTTGAATTTGATCCATTATATACATAGCATCGCCATTGTCATGGTATATAGGTTCAAATAAAGATACTGGGTCCTGAATGGCTTCTAAAGCAAATACAATTTCTTCACTGGGCATACCTAGTTCCTTTGAAATTTCCATTAAAGTAGGCTCCTTCGTGTTCTTTCGCACTAGCTCATCTCTCGCTTTTAAAGCCTTATAAGCTAAATCTCTCAAGGATCTACTGACTCGCACAGAATTATTATCTCTAAGATATCGTCTTATCTCTCCAATAATCATTGGAACTGCATAAGTGGAAAACCTCACATTGTGAGATAAATCGAAATTATCAATTGCCTTTATAAGTCCTACACAACCTACTTGGAATAAATCATCTAGATTTTCTCCTCTATTGTTAAATCTCTTTATGACGCTAAGGACTAAGCGAAGATTTCCCTGTATAAATGTCATTCTTGCATTTTGATCTCCTTTATGAATTTCTTCAAATAACCCCATCATTTCTCCATTAGTTAAAACTGGCAACTGTGAAGTATTTACACCACAGATTTCGACTTTTTTTAGCATAAGTGTCATCCTTTCTCAAAATGCATTTACTTATTGAAGATTATTACCTCAGAAAACGTTTATATTCAGTTTCAAAACCTCCATTTTTTTACTATTTCAAGGACATTTATAAAAGATTTCTTACAATCAAGGAATCTTAAGCTTTTCCCATTTTAAGTGAAAACAAAAAAACTTAAAAAAACATTATTAATTTTTTCACTGATATTTTATTCTGCATTCTGTATTTCTTTTCGCAAATTCAGCATTCCGCTTTCCGCCATAAAAAAAAGAAGCCCTTAGGCTTCAACTATATATTTTACAAGGTCATCTTATGTATTTCTTTTTTTAATCTCTTCAAGATCTTCTTTTCTAGTCGTGATATATAGGATTGTGAAATGTTCATTTCTTCTGCAACTTCCTTTTGGGTTTTAGAATCTTTGTTATAGAGGCCAAAGCGCAGTTCTACAATTGTCTTTTCTCTTTTGTTTAAATTATCCATGGCTGCGTTTAGGAGCTGAAAGTCCACTTCCTTTTCAATACTATTTTCCGTAAGATCTTCTTCTGTCCCTAAAATATCCGAAAGGAGAAGTTCATTG
>CAZVEI010000190.1:3554-4181 GCA_964626295.1 uncultured Alkalibaculum sp. | reverse complement strand
TTATGTAGCGCGAAGGTCTAATTTATAATAGATTAGTATTTTTGAATAAGAAAAAGCCCAATCCGAAAATGGAAAGGGCTTATTTTAATAATTGTTTTTTTCTATAATGTTTCTATAATGTTAATGCTCACATTCTCAATAATGTTAAAACCTTGAAAGTCTTATAAATGGCGCGCCCTGAGGGACTCGAACCCCCAACTTTTTGATTCGAAGTCAAACGCTCTATCCAATTGAACTAAAGGCGCGCGGTTTCAATAAGATATAGTTTAACATTAATTATAGTGCTTGGCAATGTTTTATAATTGTTTTTTTATGGAATTAATCTTTACGTCATTAATTTCTTAAATTTTCTCCTCTTATACATGCTTTAGGCATAAATCAACCATTGGTAAAATAATAATAATATAGTTATTCGCCATTTTTTTTAAGTTTTTTTTGTGGAGGTAGAATAAAATGAGAATAAAGCAATTACTTGTTTTACTAATAGCCCTACTCCTGTGCAGTTGTTCTATGCAAGAAAATGAGGAGAATTTCGTTTCTATAAAAGGTAGGGTTTTATTAAATGCCAAAGTAGCTAATGAAAAATTTGATATTCAACCAGTTCCTACTTATGACTATACTGAATTT
>CAZVEI010000190.1:0-3544 GCA_964626295.1 uncultured Alkalibaculum sp. | reverse complement strand
AATGAAAAATTTGATATTCACCTTCGAAAAGCCAATGGGGATGAAGTAATGGCCGTTTCAAATGTAGATCCATATGGTAATTATTCCATTGATATTTCGGAAGATGGTAACTATATTCTTTCAGCAGTAAATGCTAATGGAAAAAATTATAAAAGCAGCTATGCATCTTTCTCTGTAGAAGATCAACACATAACTTCTGACTCTCATTTTACGCTAATCGTTTCGGATAAAGTGCTAGATAAAACAAATAAGTTCAAAAAGAAAGAGCCACTAGTAGTCACTGGTTTTGTTGAGTATCCAGTCGATCTAAATTATCTTGAAATCAAGGTGTTACTGTGCAAAGAGAAAGATGAAAAGCCTATTCGGGTTTTTACAGCAGATAAATCGGGTGAATTTGAAATATCAGATATTTCTGATGGCATTTATTTTTTATGTGCTCAGAGTTCAGAGGAAAACAAGTCCTCTTGGATAAAATTAGAAATTCAGAATGACGAGATTATAAGCGAAGGCGAATTAAAGCTAAAGCTTGAATAAAAGGTTTTATTTAACTGTAGAGAAGGGTTGGACTGTACGGTGAAAAGGGATTTCCTTGAAGAGATAGTAAATGAACTACCCATTGGTTATGCTTGTATTAAAATGATACGAGATGCAAAGGGGGACTTATGTGACTTTGAATGTGCAAACGTAAACACTGTTTTTGAGAGCGTTACAGGCTTAACGAAAGAGAGGATAGTATATAAAAAAAATGGGATTTAAAAGATAGTTACAATCTTTCTGAAAATAGTACAAAGTGGGTTCATTTATGTAAAGATCTCCTTGAAAAAAAACGAAGTACAAGTATAGAGCATTATTCTGAAGAATTAAATTGCTGGTTTCGCATAAACGTAAAGGAATTACATCGGGTGCCTGATCATCTTTTGTTGTTTTTCGAGGATATTTCTATTGAAATTCAAAAATTAAAAGAATTAAAGCAAAAAGCCGATAGCTATAAGTACATGAGTTTTCACGATTCATTGACAAAGCTTTATAATAGAGCTTTTTTTGAAGAGGGAGTAAAAAGATTATCAACAGCTCGGGAGTTGCCCATTAGCATCATTATGGCCGATGTAAATGATTTGAAATTGACGAATGACATATTAGGTCATCGTATAGGAGATCAACTTCTTCAAAAGACAGCAGAGGTCTTAAAATCTTGTTGTCGTGAAGGAGACATTGTAGCAAGGGTAGGTGGCGATGAATTCAAGGTATTATTACCTAAAACGAGCCATATAGATACAGAGAAAATCGTCGGCCGATTGATAAACACTTGCAGTAAAACGTATGTGAAGTCTAGACCTCTTTCGGTTTCATTTGGTTGGGCCACAAAGACGACAAATTGTGAAGATATTGAGAAAATTCAAAGAAAAGCGGAAGAAAATATGTATCGCAACAAATTAAAACGTAAAGAAAATGCCATTAGGTAGAGTATAAATTGTATTTGGTCTGTTACATAGTGAAAGAGAGAGATTCATAACAGATCTCTCTCTTTATTCTTTAATAGGCAAGTTCTACTTTTTGAACTTTTTATGCATATTAATTATTACGATCTCTGATAGCAAAATGACCTCAAAGGAATGCCCCGCTGCTAGTGACTATTTGCTACCGACTAAAGTGCGTAGGCACTTTCATTAACCAGGAATGTAGTTTAAATTTTTAAATTGTTTTGCAGTTCGATATTTTTTTTCTAGAAGTTCTGTGCCTAATTCTATAGCTTCATCTTCAGAAATATCTAAGTGAACCTCTCTCATCTCAAGTAAATCAAAGGGTGAATTGATAATATACTTTTTAAAACTGTATCCTCCAAAAATTTTCTTTTGAATTCGAACTTCGTACTCATCATTTGTTAAAATCGTTGATCCTAATTGTCGCATTAATTTCATCAATATCCCTCCAGCAATCATGTTATTAAACTTTAAATTTGTGTTATTATATATATACCTTTTATCACTTTAATAAAACCACTAAAAAAAATTTCATAATAGTATTATTATATTAAAGGGAGAAAAATTATGATGGATAAAAATAAATTAAAAGATCTTCCCGAAAATCCTGGTGTTTACTTAATGAAAGATGAGGATGGGAAAATTATATATGTAGGCAAAGCTCGTAACTTAAAAAATCGAGTAAGACAGTATTTTAACGCTTCCGAAAAGACTATAAAAGTTGCAACAATGGTAGAGTATATTGCTGACTTCGAACTTATTATAACTGAAACAGAAATGGAAGCCTTAATACTAGAATGTAACTTAATCAAAAAAAATATGCCTCGTTTTAATGTTTTATTAAAGGATGGAAAAACCTATCCCTATATAAAGGTGACTACAAATGAAAAATATCCAAGGGTAATATTGACTAGAGAAGTAAAAAAGGATTGGGCTAAATATTACGGACCATTTACCAATGTCTATGCTGTTAAGGAAACCATAGAGCTACTTAACAAGCTTTACTCTTTAAAAAGATGTTCTAAAAAGTTTAAAGATGGAAAAATAGAAAGACCCTGTTTAAATTATCATATTAAAGAGTGCCCAGGTATGTGCCAAGGTAATGTATCTGTTGAGAAGTATAATGAAAGCATACAAGAAATTATACAAATTCTCAATGGAAAATACGAAAAAATCATTCACAAATTAGAAAGGGAGATGAAAGAGGCATCTCAGAACTTAAATTTTGAGCAAGCAGCAAAAATACGAGACCAAATTAATGGGATCAATCATATTACAGAAAAACAAAAGATCGTATCGAATTCAGATGAAGACCAAGATATTATAGGCTTTTATGGTGAAGATTTTACCTACTGTATACAAGTGTTTTTTATTCGAAAGGGAAAGATTCTAGGAAGGGAGAACTTCTTCTTTTCTGATATTCACAATGAACAAGAATTTTTAGCAGGATTTGTAAAACAGTTTTATCACAACACGTCCTTTATCCCTAAGGAGATTATTATACAAAGGGATGTAGAAGATGGGGGTATTATTGAAGAGTGGTTGAGCAAAAAAAGGGGAAATAGAGTGTCCCTTAAAGTACCACAGAGGGGGAGTAAAAAAGATTTAATCCATATGGCTACAGACAATGCAAAACTAGCCCTTAAAGATTATAAACACAAGATGACTATGAATAAGGTAAAGCAGGATATGTCTTATAGTTGGCTTATGGAAAAGCTCTCTTTAAAGGAGAAACCTAATAGAATTGAATCTTACGATATTTCTAATATATCGGGAAGCGACGGCGTTGGCTCTATGGTAGTTTACGAACAGCTTAAGCCAAATAAAAAAGCCTATAGAAGATTTCGAATAAAAAGCATAACAGGTCAAAATGACTATGGTAGCATGCAAGAAGTTCTCTTTAGGAGAATAGAAAGAGGTTTACAGGAATTAGAAACAGGCGAAGAAGGAAAATTCTTGCCTTTTCCAGATATTATTTTATTAGATGGTGGTTTAGGGCATATTAATGCAGTAAAGGATATATTAAGCCATTACTCTCATATTCACATTCCTGTTTGCGGTTT
>CAZVEI010000189.1:0-4197 GCA_964626295.1 uncultured Alkalibaculum sp. | reverse complement strand
AAGCATAAGTTCTTCTACAGTCATGAGCTGATCTACAGTCTCTTTTTAAATCCAGTCCAAGTACTTTCTTGTGAATTTCTTCCCTAAGACAATCATCAATTGCTCTAAGATGCATTTTTCCATCTGATGCATTTGGATTAAGGAATAAGAATGGACTCTTGCTTGGATCATTACTTCTGAACTCAAGGCAGGCTTTTATTACAATGTATGCCTCGCTTGAAAGATACATTTTCCTTCTGGTGTATCCACAGGTATCCGTCCTTAAGATATATGTCCTCAAGCATAAGTCCAAGCATCTCACCTGCTCTTAATCCTGTAACTATTAAGAGGGCAATAGCCAGTCTTTTATATGATGGATTCTTGAGAGCATGCCTTATTATTTTCGATGCTTCAGCACGGTTAAAAGCGAGGTCTCTGTTCTGCTTTTTAACCATCTTAAAATCATGCTTGCCAGTAAGTTTGATTTTTCTAAAGGTCTCAATTATTTCCCTTATATTACAAACTTCTATATGTTCATAAGCACAATAGTCTGCAATCTTGTTAAGGGAGCTTACGGTCTGATTAAACTCATTCTCAGTAAGCTTCTTTTCTTTCATCTGAGTAAGAGCCTCCCTTATTTGCTTTTCGCTTAGGGAAGCCAGCTTAACCTTTGCAAGGCAACCAAGATGCTTATCAAAACGCTGGCGAAGCCTTAAACCTGTCCCTGTGGTATCGTCAACAGCTTTAAGAAGAGCCTCCCTTACTGTAATCTTTGACTCATCCTTAATGCTCATGTAGTGGGCAATGATTTTAATCTTAAGTTCCTCTTCATCCTTACCATATATCTTATGGTCATTCTTTCTGTTATGGGGATTAAGCTTGGTCATCCAGTATTTTGAATTTCCACCTTTTTCTCCCGGTTCCTTTATGGGGAACACATTGTCAATGTGGTTCTTAATAATCTGGTCTTTTCGATTCATTATATATCCTTCGACCTGCACCTTATCTTCAAGAATACATTCTTCTTCGAGGGTTTTCAATATAGCATACCTTAAATAATTAATGTCTATTCTCATTGGGATTCCTCCTTTCCATGTTGAAAGAAATATGGGGAGGAAATCCAATAACCAGACTAATTGTCTGGTTTCTATGAGATCTGGCCATATTTAATTTTGTAAAAATTGTTAAAAGCTCGGGGACCGGGTACCACATGTATTAGACGATTAAAAAGTCGCTTGATTCCTATATTGACCCCTCAACATTGGGCTTGTGTTGAGGGGTCGGAACCGTGGGTACTACGGGTACTACAGCTTGTGTTTTTTGGAAAGGAGACTCAGATGGCTAAAGTGTTTAATGTAATGCAGTATCTAAATCATCCAGTAACGAACGAACCATTGATATCGGAGGAAAACATATTAGGGCTTATAGAATACAGATCTATTAAGAAGTATGCGTATATTCTTCATGATAAAGATAAATTTACTAAAGCTGATGAGATGGATTATCAGAGGTATTTGGTTACTGAATATAAAAAGTTATGTGCCGAGGAACAAGAAATGAAGTCTTGTGATGAGTATGTAAAAGAGAATAATTGGAAAAAAGCTGGGAAACGCAAACCGCCTCATTATCATCTTGTTGTATATTCGTCTAAAAACATGGATGTAGATAAACTAGCTATGTGGTTAAAAATTAAACCCCAGTATATCGATATCCCCAAGGGGAAGAATGATAAGCTAAAATTTTATGATTGTGTTAAATATCTTACCCATGAATCTGAAAAGGAGCAGAAAAAAAAGAAATATCTATATGAAGATTCTGAGGTAATCTGTAATTTTGATTTTAGAGAATACCTTGATGACGTAGAAAGTAAAGGAATGGAAAAAAGTGCAAGAGAAAAAAGGGATGAGTATAGACGTCGAGTTTTATATGAAGGGTTAACAATTAATGGGGTAATCAGTGAGGATCCAGATGCATATATGAACGATATGATACGATTAGATAAATGTAGGGCAAAGTACCTTGCAGAACAGGCACAAATGCCTCCATTAAGAATAAATATATATATTGATGGTGCAGGAGGTATAGGTAAAAATACAGCTTCAAAAGCACTTGCAAGAAGTTTGTATCCTGGGTTGGAAAGTGAAGATACTTACTTTGAGGTAGGTGGTGAAAACACAAGTTTTGAAGGATATGATGGACAGCCTGTTGTTATCTGGAACGATTTCAGAGCAGTTGATTTGATAATGAGATTTGGAAGAGGCGAGCTTTTTGATATGTTTGATTCTCATCCAACTGGTGCCAGACATAACATTAAATATGGTTCAGTAAGAATAATTAATACAATAAATATAATAAATGGTATTGAGACGTATAAAGATTTTTTAAATGGATTGTCAGGAGAGTATACAGATAGAGCAGGTAATAAGCGTGAAGCAGAAGATAAAACTCAGGCATATAGGAGATTTCCAATTATTATATGTTTAAGAGAGTCAGATTTTGACGTTTTTTTTAATAAAGGTGTATTTGAAAATACTAGGGAATTTCTTCAGTACGAATGTTATAAGCATATGGTTGGTTCATTTGCCAATGTTGCAAAGAAACTGGACGGAGAAGCAAAGGAAAAGGTAATGCTTCAAATGTGTACACCTGTAAAAGAGAAAGTAGAGGAATTAAAAAATCAACATGATGATAAAATTACCAGTATTGATGAGATTCCAGAGGAATTTAAAAGATACGGAAAAGATAAGAATGACAATTGGGAAGATGATTGGGATTAACAAATTAGGATCTGTTAGATGTTTTACTAGCAGATCTTTTTTATTGTAGTAGTCTGTTTATTCATTACATTCATGTATGAATAAACAGACTACACGTATTAGCGATTTAGTATATGGTTGCCAGATTCCATAATTAATATATCAAAACATTAAGCGTATAAAGGAGAAGGATATAAAGAACACTGGTTGCTTTTAATGATGCGGTAGGTATTGTAACAGCCACTCCGACACCATTAGAGATAATAGTTAGTATTCTTATTGTACCTAAAAGTGGGCAATAAGCTTTTGTGCAAGGTGGCAGTTACAAAACAAATCGCACCAATGAAGACAACGGTTTATCTGGGTGTGTGGTGAATAAAGTAGCCAAAGAAACCAAAATAAGTAACCCCTAAAAAGGCGAACAATTTCTTAACAAACAAATCAAACAGAACAGGAGGAACTCATTATGGGAAAAATAAAAGTGAGAAAATGGATGCGAGGACAACTGTTTATAAAGTACGAAATAGGTCATGGAATGTCAAAACACCAGATTAAAAACAACCATAATGCAACGCCTTATATACATAGCAATAAAACATACAAAACATATTTGGCACAGTGTAACCACTTCGCAGACTGGTTAACTAAAAAGGGAATAACTGATCCTGAGAAAGCATGGGAAATGGTGCCAGAATATCTTAAAAGCTTGGAAGATGCTAATAAGTCGGCGTGGACAATAAGCACGGCTATGAATGCCATTGCTAAGGCATGGGGAGTAAGTACGTCTGAAATAGCCTATAAAGCTCCAGAAAGAGAACGTGCCAGCATTAAAAGAAGTAGATATACTGTAGAACGAGATTCACATTTTAGTGTGGCTGCTAATAAGGAGTTGGTAGCCTTTTGTTGTGCAACAGGACTGCGAAGAAGCGAACTTGAATCGCTACACGGAACAGATATGATGTATGGAGATAATAACAGGATCCTGTTATGTGTTACAGGTAAAGGTGGAAAAACAAGAACGGTAGATGTAATCGGTTCACCATGTGAAGTTGGTATCGTGGAAAAGGCTATGTTAAGAGCGCGTGATGGTCTTGTATTCGAGCATATTCATTCTGCACTGGACGTTCATTATTATCGTAGCCTGTATGCTTGTAGAGCTTACAAGAGTAAAGCAAGGGATATAGATACACTTGTTACTAGTGAGAAGTATGTGTGCAGAAAAGATAAAGCAGGAACGGTCTACGATCGCAAGGCAATGGAATACGCCAGTAAACAATTAGGGCATAACAGAATAGATGTTATTGCCTACTCGTATCTGCACAATTTATAATAATAGTTCATTAAGGGATTTCAGATATATTTCGATATCTATGATTAACTGAGTATAATAGAAGCATATTAAATTCCTATTTAATGCTCATTTGTAGCGTGAAAAGCAGTATAAGACACAATTGTCTGGTGA
>CAZVEI010000188.1:0-4228 GCA_964626295.1 uncultured Alkalibaculum sp. | reverse complement strand
ATTAGAAGAAATGCCTGCAGAAGAAGGGTATCCAGCTTATTTGCCATCTCGAATTGCTGAATTTTACGAAAGAGCTGGCTACGTGCAAGCTCTTAGTGAAGAAGAAGGTTCTGTTACGATTATCGGTGCAGTATCTCCAGCTGGAGGGGATTTCTCTGAGCCCGTTACAGAAAATACAAAACGATTTGTAAATGTGTTCTTGGCTTTAGATAAAGACCTCGCTTATTCAAGACATTACCCTGCTATAAACTGGCTAGAAAGTTATAGCGGTTATATTAAAATGTTACAACCTTGGTATGAACGTGAATTAGCTGAGGATAGTATTCAGCTTCGTAATAAGATGTTAGAATTGTTGTATAACGAAAATAAGTTGCAGGAAATTGTAATGCTTGTAGGCGAAGATGTATTGCCAGATGACCAAAGACTTATTTTAGAAATTGCGAAACTCATCAAGGTAGGCTTTTTACAACAAAATGCCTTTAATGAAAATGATACTTACGTGCCTTTAAATAAACAATACCGTATGTTAAAAATTATGGATTATCTATATGAAAAGGCAAAAGCTGCTGTAAGCTTAAATATTCCAATTTCGCAAATAAGAAATCAAAGTATATTTGATGAGCTTATTAAAATGAAGTATACTGTTCCCAATGACGACTTATCAAAAATTGATGAAATTCAGGGTACAATTGACGACTACTTCGACGACTTGATGAAACAGTATCTTGAATAATTAGAGGTGATATGATGAAAAAAGAGTATTTAAAGATCGATAAGGTAATTGGGCCACTTATTGAAATGTCAAATGTTACAGATGTTTCTTATGGAGAAGTCGTCGATATTATGACTGGAGACGGAAGAGTAAGAAAAGGCAAAGTCATTCGAATAGAAGAGGATAAAGTAGTTATTCAAGTATTTGAAAACACTGCTGGTTTATCTACGAGCAATGCTTCTGTTAGTTTTCGAAAGGAAGCTTTTGAACTCCCCCTTTCTAGAGATATACTTGGAAGAACTTTTGATGGTTTAGGTCGTCCAATGGACCTTGGTGGGGAGATTTACAGCAGAAATAAATACAATATAAATGGAAGACCAATTAACCCTGTGGCGAGAAAATACCCTAGAGATTTTATTCAAACTGGAATTTCTAGTATCGATGCTCTTATGACCTTAATTCGAGGTCAAAAATTGCCTATATTCTCCGGAAATGGCATGCCTCATAATGAATTGGCCATCCAGATTGTTAGACAAGCAAAGCTTGGAGAAGAGTCTAATGAAGACTTTGCCATCGTCTTTGCTGCCATTGGGGTAAAACACGACGATGCAGATTTCTTTAAAAGAAGTCTTATAGAGGCTAATGCAATGGATCGAGTTGTCATGTTTATCAATTACGCCAATGACCCTATCGCTGAGAGGATTAACACGCCACGTTGCGCCTTGTCTGCAGCCGAATACTTAGCCTTTGAAGAAGGCATGCAAATACTAGTAGTAATGAGCGACATCACAAGTTATTGTGAAGCTTTGCGTGAAGTCTCTTCTGCAAAAGAAGAAGTTCCAAGTAGAAAAGGTTATCCAGGGTATTTGTATTCTGATTTAGCTTCTTTGTACGAAAGAGCAGGAATGATTAAAGACAAACCAGGCTCCATTACCTTTTTGCCTATCCTGACTATGCCTAATGACGATATTACGCACCCAATTCCTGACTTAACTGGATACATAACAGAAGGTCAGATTGTAATGGGTAGGGAGCTATTTCAAAATAATGTTTACCCTCCTATAAATGTCTTACCCTCCCTATCTAGGCTTATGAAGGACGGTATAGGAAAAGGCTATACTAGAGAAGACCATCCAGATTTGGCAAATCAATTATTCTCTTCTTATTCTAGAGTTCAGGACGTTAGAGCTTTGGCCCAGATTATCGGGGAAGAGGACTTAGGGGAAGTTGATCGAAAATATATGGAATTTGGCAGCGCTTTTGAAAGCCGATTTGTCACCCAAGGTTTCACTGAAAACCGAGACATTAATACTACATTGGATTTAGGCTGGGAAATACTCCGAATTCTGCCTAAAGAGGAACTAAATCGATTGGACCCAGATTTAATTGAGAAGTATTATGTGAAAAAAGATTGATGGTGATTAGATGGCAAATAAGATAACACCAACAAAAGCAAATTTAATGAAAACGGAAAGTGCGTTGCAGTTCTCGAAAAAAGGTTTTGATTTGCTGGATAAAAAGAGAACAGTACTAATCCAGGAAATGATGACTCTTGTAGAGTCGGCTAAAACCATAGAAAAGAAAATTGAGGAGAATTTTGCAGAAGCATATGAAGCTTTAAAACAGGCTAGCATCACTATTGGCGTCTTTAATCTAGAAGAGGTAATAGTCGCTGTAGAAAAGGAAGATGACTATCAAATTCGCTTTAAAAGCGTCATGGGCGTAGAGATTCCTGAGGTTATTTACGTCGCAAAAGATAAAATCAAGCCTCAATACGGATTTTATAATAGCAATCCTTCTTTAGATTTAGCCATAATCAAGCTAAAAGAAGTAAAGTATTTATCCTATCAACTAGCCCAGTTAGAAACTTCTGCTTACAAATTGTCCTTAGAGATTAGAAAAACACAAAAAAGGGCCAATGCACTAGATAAAATACAAATCCCTAAACTAAATGCAAACATAAAATTTATAGAAGAAACTCTAGAAGAAAAGGAAAGGGAAGACTTCTTTAGACTAAAAGTAGTAAAGAAAAAACAAGATTAGAAGCGCATTGACGCTTCTTTTTTGTTGCTGATAAAGGTGTCTTTTTAGCCTTCAGCTTCAGTATTCTGTTTTCTGCAATAGTAGTAAAATTCTTTTTAATTCGACATAATCTGCTACAAAACTCTTTTCGAGAAAAGGCAGTTATGATATTATATTTCTTATTCATAATGAAAGACAAAGTACTTGGAGAATACAAGATCATATGACTTAGTGATTTTGTAATAAGGAGGATTGCAGTGACTACACGGTTTATATCAAATTATCATACTCATAACAATTTTTGTGATGGAAAGAACACTATAGAGGAAATGGTGCAAGGAGCCATTGAAAAGGGGATTTTACACCTAGGTATTTCTTCTCATGGACATATACCAAATCAAGAGATTTGGACTATGAAGGAAAGTCAAATACAAGCTTATCTAGATGAAATTCGTAGAGTGAAAGAAAAGTATGCTGGAAAGATTAATATATACACAGGTTTGGAAATTGATTATTTTGAAGGTATCGGCTGGTATCCATCCATATTACCTTTTATTGAGGAATTAGATTACGATATTGGATCTGTCCACTGTCTATATAATGGAAACATAGGCGAGTCTTTTTATGTAGACGATACGAGTGAGGCTTTTGAAGAAGGTTTAGAAAATCTTTTTAATGGAAATATCCAAGACGCAGTAAGGCATTATTATAATAGCCTAAAGAATATGGTTATTAGACATAATCCAACCATAGTAGGTCATATAGACATCATTAAAAAGAACAACAGTGGAAATCGTTTTTTCAATGAGGACGAACAATGGTATAAAGAACTTGTTAGAGAAGTTTTGTGTGTAATTAAAGACAGTACGAGTATTGTAGAAGTAAATACTGGGGGAATTGCAAGGTATGGTAAAAATTTACTTTATCCATCGACTTTTATTCTTGAGCAAATGTACAGAAATGGAATGGATATTACCATAAACGGAGATTCTCACAAAGTAGAAGACATTGATTTTTATTATGAAGAAGTATATCAATTGATCAAAGATATTGGCTATGACAGAGTCCTAATCTTTACGGATAAGGGCTGGGAACCGTTTGAGTTGTAAGTTCTATGTAAAAGCATTTGTCACTTAAGTGACGTTGTTTTTATTTAGAACTTAGAACCAGATACTAAAAAAGAACTGCTAAGCAGTTCTTTTTTAGTATCTGGAGAATTGGCCTCTTCGTGATCTTCTCCTACGAGGAACTCTTCCGTATGTAATGCCGTATTTTCTACGGAATTTTCTTTTTCTTATTTGAGTATTTCTAATATGAACGTAAATTCGAGCTAATATGTATAACAATAGAATACCAGGTATGATGTAGACAATTGAACCTTTTATTTTTTGCATTGTAATGGCTGATTTACTTAAGACTTCATTACCTGCCATCAATTGAGCTTCTCCGATTTTTTCATTGCTTACAGAATATTCTATAGTACCAATTATCTCA
>CAZVEI010000187.1:0-4229 GCA_964626295.1 uncultured Alkalibaculum sp. | reverse complement strand
AATTTTGGGTCATTTTTTATTATTAGATGCGAGCGTCTATTTGAATGTGTTTTCTTACAGGATATAATAATATGCAAAATTATTTTGAAATATTATAATATGCTAGTAAAAAGATGATAAGATGAAAATAATTAAAAGTTGAGAACTGTCCCAAAGGACATGGAAAAGTAGCATTAGATTATGGCATATTTGATCAGCAACAGGGAATATCAAAGTGAGCTAACTTTATCATTGATGAGGATGGCAAGCTAAAATGGATTAAAATTTACGCTTCTGCAGAGTTACCTAATATAGAAGAGATATTTAACAATCTTTAAATTATAAGAACTAGACTCTGATTGTTAGGAATTACTAGCAATTAAAGGATACTACACAGGAGAAGATTTAGAAAAATATGAGAATATTTTTACGTACAACTTAAAAAGAATGATAAATACCATATGAGCCAAGAAGTTAATAGAGTACTTCTTGGCTCAAAAACCAATAAGGGACAGATTTCAATAATTTGCTGTTTAAATAAATTCTCCCACTCTTTCTGCAATTATCTACCCAAAAGCCCTTGATGAATGTGGATATAGTAATTCGCTACAAATATCATTTATGATAAAGCTGTCGCTGCTAGCATAGGAACAGAATCGAATGATTTCATGTTGAAATGAAGGAGTATTGATTAATCTAGTACATTATTATTACAGGAAAGTCTATATTCCTCAATTTCATCAATTATTGGATGTTCCCCACACAAGGGGCATTCAGGATTCTTGTTAACATTGATTATTGTGATATCCCTATCTAAAGCATCATACATAAGTATTTTATCTTTAAGAGTTACCCCTATATCTCCAATCAATTTAATAGCTTCAGCAGCTTGTATAAAGCCCATGATTCCAGGGATAGGTCCAAGAACTCCTGTTTCAGCACAAGATAATCCCTTGGTTGGAATACTGGGAGTTAAACATCTATAACAATGCCCTTTATCAGGAATAATAGTCGTATTTGTGCCGTGGAACCTTAGAACCCCTGCTTCAATATCAATTTTTTTAGCAAAGTAACAAGCATCATTAATAAGGTAACGTGTTTGAAGATTATCAACCGCTGATATCACAATATCGTAATCATTTATCATATCAGATACTTCCTTGTTAAAATCTATATTGTAAGTGTTAATATTGATATAAGGATTAATTGCATTTAAAAACAATTTAGCTGATTCGACTTTTGGCATCCCTATTCTAGAAGCAGAATGAAGTATCTGCCTGTTAAGGTTGCTGATTTCAACAATATCACTGTCAACCAAACCAATTGTGCCTACACCAGCATATGCAAGTGCAAAGGCTGCAGGTGAGCCTAGACCTCCTGTACCAATTATAAGCACCTTTGATTTAGACAATTTTTCGTTTATATAATTATAATCGATGCCTACCCTTTCATCTTTATTATCCCTAATATATGTATCTACTTTATCTAGTCTAATATTCTGCACTTCCATTGTAAGGATATCAAAATGTAGCAAGTCATTTAGTATATCATCTAGTTTTAAACATAGTTTTATTCCCTCAACAACACATATAGTTCCCAAAATAAAATCCGTAATTAATTTTCCACAGGAATTATGTTTAATATCTTTCTTCTTTGTTATATAGAATTTTTGAAACACTGAAATAAATTGATTATATATCTCCTCGTCATCAAATGATTGAAAAAAGCCTTTCCACTCAGTTGTAATTGCGACAACAGTTGGAATAAAAGTCTTATCTTTCATAATACTAATTTTTTCACTGAAGAATTCATCAGAGCCTAATATTATCTTAAAATTAGCTTCTTCTACTAAATGTTCTGAATCAATAAGACAAATTTTGATGTCATTGTTTAAATCATGAATATTTTCTAATAAATCATCAAAATTATTTTCATCATCTAGAGAACAATATATTTTACCTATTCCTGAGGCAGCCAAATAATAAATCATTGGGGACAATTCCTTGATTGATTCTCCATATACAAGTACAATTGATTCCAAAAGTTTTTTTTGTCCAGGACCACTTATTTCAGGCATAATGATATGTCTTAGATATCTGCTGATTTGTTCCTTCTCTAATATCATTACATCACCTCCTTGACTTATAATTGATTATAGCATTATGAAGTGCATCTGCAGCAGTGTTAGAGCATTTCAACTTCTCCGGTGGAAGGCTTCCTAATGCATTTGCAACATCATCATTTGTAATAAGTAAAGCTTCATTTAATGTTGCCCCCTTTGCAATTACCGTAATCATGCTACTTGCTGCAATTGCTGCTCCACATCCGAAAGTCTTAAACTTTATGTCTGCCAATACATTATTAATAACTTTAATATAAATAGTAATATTATCACCATCTGATGCGTTTACTACTTTGCCGACTCCATCAGCATCAGATATTTCTCCTGTATTTCTGGGATTTGAAAAATGGTCTAGAACAATGTCATTATACACGTTGATAAGCACCTCATTATTTAGTTATTATAGTATCATTTATGTATGAACTCCTAATGGTTTTGTTTAACTCACAGTAATTATGATTCTGTACCTATACGTTCATACCATTTATTCGGTTTAAACTGTTGCCAACAGTCTGAGTATTATATTTAAATATAATACCTTTTTAAGCTCTTAGGCATAATGTTCGTAACCCTATCAGTTAGTTCATCTGCAGATATGGCCTTCAGTCCAAAAAGCATCCAATATTATAAAGAATATGTTAACAAAATTATATCAAAATTTCCTAAAAAAGCAACAAATTCAGAGGTAGACATTTGCGGAATGAAGTAAATTTTACTGTAAAAATCTACGATGACCCATTAGGGACGTGAATTTTTGGGTCAAGTTCTTATCCACTTCAGGCAAAAGTTTACATTGTAAGGGGAAATCGCTTAGGGGATAGAATGCTTTAAGTCTAATACCTTAAAATAAAATAAGACAAAACTTCTACTTAAAGTCTCATCCTTAATGTGGTTAATTTGCAAATGAGAGTGGATCTACACTTAAGAATCTAAAAGCTTGACCTGAAAAGTCCCGTCCCTCACAAACCCCTCATAAAAACTTTATCGTCACGAGCTTGCAAAAACAAAGGCGAGATTTCAAAACTTGACCCAAAATTCCACGTCCCTCGTGGGTCACGTCCCTCGTGGGTCAGAAACAGCCTCCACATCAATACACAAGTTTGGTGAATTATATAATGAAAATAGAGAGATTTTTATTAAACTTAATCTTCAGATAAGATTTATATAGTTTTTAATTAAATTCATTTTATTTAATAGGGAAAGAAGGATTTTCTTCAGTAATGTAGAATAGTATATATATGCGAAAGGGGGATTTGTAAAATGAAGAAAATGAAGTTAATATTATTGTTCATTGTATTAATATTTATGGGATGTTCTAATGACAGTATGGAAGAAAGCATACAAACTTTTAATCCTGATACTATACTTTCTAAAAGCGATTTTGATATTATGTATTCTAATCCAGATTCTAAAAAGGGGGCAAGTGTAGATTTTAATGGGCGTGTGTTTTCTATAGAGAAATCAGACGATGGAGTAATTGCCTTACAGGTGATGTCTGATATAGAAAATCATGATAAAAACATAATTGTATATTATATAGGGGATACTACAAGCATAAAAGAAGATGATTTAGTAAATGTGCAGGGAGTAGTTGATGGATCTTTTGAAGGTGAAAACATGATGGGTGGTACTGTAACAGCTCCAATGATTATTACATCTAAAGTTGAAGTGACGGACTATATGAAAGCAGTGAGACCAGCAATTAAAACCATCGAAGTTAATCAGGAACAAACTCAACACGATTTTACACTTGAAATTAAAAAGATTGAATTAGCTGAGAAAGAAACAAGAGTTTATGTAAATATCATTAACAATTCTAACGATAATGTAAACTTTTATTCATTTAATTCAAAGTTAATACAAGGTAAAAAACAATATGAAGAAGAAGGAAATTATGAAGGAGATTATCCTGAAGTTCAAAGTGAAATTTCTCCAAAAATAGAGAGCGAGGGAATCATAACATACGGACCAATTGCTGATAATGAGCCTATTAAATTAAATTTTGAAGCTTCTTCAGATAATTATGATAAAGAATTTAAATTATTTACTTTCGAAATCAATATAAATTAATATCTCAAACTTCGCACATCTAAAATTACATTAAATTATTGAAACAGGACACTTTCCC
>CAZVEI010000186.1:0-4243 GCA_964626295.1 uncultured Alkalibaculum sp. | reverse complement strand
TAGAGAAGAAACTGAGCTATTTCCGTTGATAAAAGGAGGAAATTGGAATGTCAATTTTAGAAGTAAAAAATATTGAAAAACGCTTTGAAAGCTTGAAAGTTTTGCAGAAGATTGATTTTTCATTAGAAAAGGGAGAATCAATTGCAATTATAGGTTCTTCTGGAAGTGGAAAGACCACCTTGCTCAGGTGCCTTAACTTCCTAGAAAGGCCTGATAATGGAAGCATCTCTGTCAATAATGATGTAATTTTTGACGCAATGGATCCTGCTACTCAAAGAGATAGTGAAGTGCGAAAAAAGCGATTACATTTTGGATTGGTTTTTCAAAACTTTAACCTATTTCCTCAATACACAGTCCTAAAAAATGTTACATTGGCAGCGGAACTGTTGGCTCAAGAGCGTCTAAGCTTTAAACAGGAGAAAAAAACGATCTTGAATGAGATTCAGGATCGGGGCAAAATGCTTTTATCCCAAGTTGGCCTGTCGGATAAGCTGGATTATTATCCACATATGATATCCGGTGGACAGCAACAGCGGGTGGCTATTGCTCGCGCCCTAGCGCTAGATCCAGACATTTTGTGTTTTGACGAACCTACCTCTGCCTTAGACCCGGAGCTCACAGGGGAAGTATTGAAGGTTATTAGGAATTTGGCAGACCGCAATACGACAATGATCATTGTGACCCATGAGATGGATTTTGCTCGGGATGTGGCAGACCGCGTTATCTTTATGGATGCTGGTGTAATTGTGGAACAGGGTACCCCTCAGGAAGTCTTTAACAATCCTAAAGAAGAGAGAACGAAGCAGTTTCTATCCAGGTATAATAAAGAGTAAGGCAACACTGAAATGTAGCAATTTAAAGTGGGACTCAAAATGTTAAAAAAGTAATCCTTCATGGGATTACCGTGAGAAGATTTCATAAAATTATTGACTGGTATTTAATTCATATGGTAAAATAATGATATAAGCACGTTAAAAGGGAGTAGTTTTAAATGCATAGTCAACAATCACTGGTTAAATAAATTTAACTTGGCTATGTGTCCATTTAGGTAACGAGACTTTTAATACGATTCTTTAGAATTGTGTTAAAAGTCTTTTTTTATCGCATAAGTGCGAAAAACCTGCAAAGCGCCTTTTCTCGCTTAACTTACTAGACTGCCAAAAAAGTGGGGAATACTATTTGTCGTAAAGAAAATTTACTTTCTATGGCATAAAGTTTTCTTAAACTCATTATTACAACTTGCTATTATGGGTATTATATATCCTTAGATAAATAAAAAATCAGAGAGGTGTCAAAAACATGTGGTTTTCAAAATCCAGTAATCAAGTCTTAAAAGAGTTGGATGTTAATCCTGCAACGGGACTTAGCAGCCAAGAAGCTCAAAAGAGACTGGAGAAGTACGGTGAAAATAAGCTTAAAGTAAAACCTAAAAAGAGCTTATTGGCACTATTTTTTGCACAGCTAAACGATATGTTGATTTACGTACTATTAGCTGCAGCCCTTATAACATTGGTTATTAGCGAATACGTAGACGCAGTCATCATTATTTTAGTTGTTTTAATCAATGCATTTGTAGGGCTTATTCAAGAATCAAAGGCTGAAAAAGCCATTGAGGCACTGCAACAAATGACTACACCTAAGACCTTGGTAAGACGTGATGGAGAGGTTAAGGAAATCAATTCAGAACATGTTGTGCCAGGAGATATTGTAGTAATCGATGCAGGGCGATTTATACCAGCGGATATTCGATTAACTGAGAGTGTAAACTTGCAAATTGAAGAGTCTGCCTTAACGGGTGAGTCTGTTCCAACAGATAAAGATACAAATACTCTATTTGAAGATCCAAAGACTCCAATAGGCGACAGATCTAATATGCTTTTTATGTCTACTCTTTCTACTTACGGTAGAGGAGAAGGTGTTGTCGTTGGAACTGGTATGGAAACAGAAATGGGTAGTATAGCCAAAGCTCTAGATGAAGATGTAGATGAAATGACTCCACTTCAAAAAAGACTTGACGAACTAGGTAAAGTTCTTGCCTTCTTATGTATTGGAATATGTGTGGTTATATTTGTTGTGGCATTGATTCAAGGTAGACCATTATTTGATATGTTCCTTACTGCAATTAGTTTAGCTGTTGCAGCTATACCAGAAGGCTTAGCTGCTATTGTAGCTATTGTATTGTCTATTGGCGTAACGAAAATGTCTAAAAACAACGCTATTGTTAGAAAACTTCCAGCCGTTGAAACACTAGGTTCTGTAAATGTAATTTGTTCAGACAAAACAGGTACTTTAACACAAAATAAAATGACCGTAGTAAAACACTTTGTCATGAATCACGTAAAAGATGTAGCTGCAGAAGGAACAGGTTTTAAAGCTTCTGATGACGAAAAGGAACTTATTAAGAGTTTTGTACTATGTTCTGATGCAACTTACGAAAATGGTCAAGGCACTGGAGATCCAACAGAAGTAGCCTTAATTGTACTAGGTAATAGATACAATATGACCAAAAATGATTTAAATCAAAAGTATAATAGAGTTGGAGAGAAACCTTTCGACTCTGATAGAAAGCTTATGTCAACTTTAAATAAAGAAGGAAATGGATACCGAGTTCACACAAAAGGTGCTATTGACAATATCCTTCAAATTGCTACTCACGCATTAGTTGACGGGCAAGTTGTACCACTAACAGAAGAATTAAAACAAGAGTATTTAAAGGTAACTTTAGAAATGTCAAATGATGCCCTTAGAGTATTAGGAGCTGCCTATAAAGATGTAGACAGCGTAATTGATGGAGATGAAATGGAAACTGGCTTAACAGTCCTAGGATTAGTTGGCATGATTGACCCTCCACGATTAGAAGTTAAAGATTCTATTGCAGAAGCAAAAATGGCTGGGATTAGGTCAATAATGATTACAGGTGACCATAAAAACACAGCTTTTGCCATTGCAAGACAATTAGGTATAGCAGATTCTATAGAGCAAAGTTTAACTGGTGCAGAAATCGACCAGATGAGCGATGAGGAATTTGCTAAAGGAATCAATAACTACAGAGTATTTGCAAGGGTATCTCCTGAGCACAAAGTTAAAATCGTTAAAGCATTCAAATCCCATGGAAATATCGTTTCTATGACTGGTGATGGAGTCAACGATGCTCCTTCTTTAAAGAATGCAGATATTGGTGTAGCTATGGGTATAACTGGTACAGACGTATCAAAAGGTGCCAGCGATATGATCTTAACAGACGATAATTTCTCAACAATTGTTCACGCAGTTGAAGAGGGAAGAAATATTTACAACAATATTAAAAAAGCAGTTATCTTCCTATTGTCTTGTAATTTAGGAGAAGTAATCTGTATCTTCCTAGCTATATTGTTAAACTGGCCAGTGCCACTAATTGCTACTCAGTTGCTTTGGATTAACTTAGTTACAGACTCCCTTCCAGCTTTAGCATTAGGAATGGACCCTGGTGATAAAGACGTAATGAAAGAAAAACCAAGAGATCCAAAAGAGAGTTTCTTTGCGCAAGGAGCTGGCTTTAGAGCGATTTTAGGTGGAACTCTAATTGGTCTATTGACACTAGGAGCTTTCTATTTTGGTCTAGTAGAACACGGTCACACTATTGGCGAAGTAAATATGCCTGAAGAAGCAATAACATATGCAAGGACAATGGCTTTTGTCGTATTAGCAGTATCTCAATTGTTCTATTCATTAACTATGAGAAGTGCTAAGAAATCTATATTCCAAATAGGATTCTTCTCGAATAAATTCCTTATTGGTTCGATTATTGTGGGAGTCTTCCTACAATTTATAGTAATCTCTGTGCCATTCCTAGCAGATGCTTTTGGGGTACAAATGCTTACATTATTTGACTGGGGAGTTGTATTAATCTTCTCATTAATACCTTTCGTAGTAAATGAAATTGTTAAAGTATCTATGAGATTAAAAGACAAATAAAAAAAGTGAATATTCTACTATAATTATTAAAGTGAGCCCTCCTTATTGGAGCATGATTCAATAAGGAGGGTTTTTTATTTTAAAAAAATTGATTAAAATATTATATTAAACATAAATATTAATAAGTCAAATATATGAAAATTTTTGTGTTTCAATATCCAAGAGTAGGGTATAAAATAGTTACTTAAACATTATGAAAAATTTTGTGTTTTAATATCTAAAAATAGGGAATAAGATAGTTACTTAAACAGTATGATAAACAGACAAAAAATATTAGAACTCTAAAAAA
>CAZVEI010000185.1:1273-4345 GCA_964626295.1 uncultured Alkalibaculum sp. | reverse complement strand
ACCATAGTAAATGTCTCTTGGTACAGTAAATCTTAACATAGTTCATTCCTCCTAAAATTATAAAAATTCACTTCCTTTCTAGATTGTATAACAAATATCAAACGAATACAAGCACTTACTTAAAAGTACTATAGTAAAAAATTATAAGTGTAAACATTTACACAATAATACACTTTTTACCTTATATATTTGAATAAATTGAACTCTCTGTAGTTTTTATATCTATGTTCGTCACACCCTTATCAAAGGGGCAAGCCTCATGGGAGCCACCTGCATTGACCTTGATAAATCTTCTTTGTAAAAGCATACGTAAAATAAGTAAAGACATACTTCTATCTCCTAAAAATGGAGTAGAAAATAACCGTCCCGATATGTCTTTTTCTTTTCATTCTCTCTTTATCGCTTAATCTCAAAATTTTACCATCCTTCTATTTTGATGTAGATTCTAATTCTAAGATAGACTTTTCTAAAGATCCTAGGCTACTATTATGACATCGCACTATGGGTATACCTTTTTTCTTTGCTTCCTTTACTGCCACGCCAACCATTTTATGAGAAACTGTGCTGGTAAATAGTACAATGGCATCTGGATGACCTATTGCTTTGTTAAATTTTGTAGGCATTTGAGTGTAAATCTTTAACTTGTGCCCTCTCTGAGAACCAATTCCCTTATACTCACTATGTAACCGATCATGACCACCAACTAATACGATACTCATTTTAAAAACCCCTATCTTGTATTTGATTATGATAATCGTTTTCATTTATATATCTATATACTACTATTTATCAAAGTCGCTGTCAAGAGTAATTTATAAGAAAATAAAGACTATGAAAATATAAGCGAGGCATTGACACGGGGTTGTCGCACTAATATTTAGTGTGACAACCCCGTTATCTCTTTCCAATATTCCAACTACACAAGTTCTGCTTTCAGCCTTAGTGTTTTCTCATCCAACCGACTAGCGAACCAACCTTACATATTATGTGTGGGGAATCTCTCTAGGTTCGTATATTGAATAAATCACTACACTTTTAAAAGGGCTGTGACATTTTAGGCTTATTAAATACAAAACTTACTTCAAAAGTCTTTTCATTAATCTTAATATCTCTGTAACCTAGGCGTTTTAAGCTACTCACGAAGTTTTCACACATTTTTTCATCTTTTAATACAATTTTTATGTTCATAGATAAATCTGATGCTTTAGCAAATATTCCTGGTTTAAAACCCGTTAGCCACCAATGCTTTTTAACGCCATTTGAAGCAGGATTGCTTGAGTCTCGTGTAAATACATGGTGTCCATTTCTTTTCAGTTCAAAAGACATCTCAAGCATGTTTCGATCTTCTGCACAGGCTGTATCATTGCCCATGTAGGCTAGTAAAGCATTAATCTTATCGTCAAAGGTATTATATTTTGTATTTATCTGGAATTGCCCTACATAGATTCCTATTTCCGCTCCAATAGTAATTCCATACTGCCCCTTCCACAACTCAATCTTCCATTGTTTCCCCTCATATGGAAATCGAATTATTTCATATTCTATGTAAATACCTACTAAGGGAGCAGCAGCATCATAAATAGGGAAATACCCAAAATCTCGTTGCAAGGGGTCTAATGTGGAATAAAATATTCCCTGAATAGTATCATAGTCAAATCCAACCCATGTGGTAAGTTTTGAGATATCACTTCCCCTTGCAGAAAATGGAATAACTGTTTTAACAATCTCTACAGTAAAGGTTTCCCATACATCCACTTTTTGCCTGTTTGCGACAACTTGACGCCCTCCACCATTTTCAGCGCAGAGATACATACCATTATAGCAACGTAAACTTACTTTATCTCCGCTTTTAATTTCTCCAGTTCCTTGTACTTTTTGAATAATAAATCGTTCCCATTCTGCTGGTGCTGATCTGTTGGCCACAATTTCTCGTCCTCCGCCGCCTTCCGCAGATAGATAATCACCATTATGACTAGTGAGGTTAATTACGTCACCGCTCACGAGCATTCCTTCATTTTTGTCAAGGATTCCAAAGGTCTCCCAAATATCAGCTTTTGCCCTATTTGCAGTAACTGCCCCACCTCCACCGTTTTGTGCACATAAATATTGACCATTGTATGCTCTCAAGCGTATTGCGTTCACTCTTTTAGGGACATCGTCTTTAGCAGTTTGAACAAATCCATTTAAATGATCCGGCCCAATAAGACAAAGTTTACTCATATTCAGGCATTGGTAAAAAGTATGAAATGACTGTATAAGCGTATCACTAGAACCTCCATAATTCCCCATTTCCATATGGAGTTTTACTGATACGTAATATTCTGAATACAATGTCCTATTATTTAAGTAAAAGGCAGGTTCCGTTAATATATGCTCTAATATTTCTAAAGCTTCGTCTAAATCTCTCACCTGCTTGTTTGTAACAACATATACGAAGGATGAAATATACTTAAAAATCAATTTTTCTATTTCTTTTTTGAGGGGTTCTAAGATATTTAATGCATCTATAATATCACCTAGTGTTTCAAGAGTCCGTTTGACCCCTTTTGGAACACCGATAATTAGAAGAAAATGACTATCTACCCATGATTCGAGGACGTCTTGCGCTTCCTTAATGGAATGAGAATCGTCGTTCATAATATGAGCTACCTTCTGCCATGTGAAAAGCCACTCCGTTGAGGCCCGACGAATATCTTCAAGCCATTTGTAAAAATAATTTACAAGATCATATGTGCCTATGTTATTTCCGTTTTGGTAATCTACAATTGCTTTTTCAAGGCCAACTATAGCATCTATAGGCATTGTGACTGGTACCTTTGCATATTCTCCTTTTAAGGATGAGTTGAAAAAACAATTCTGTAAAAACGGTATAGGCGCATCTAATTCAGTGTTTATATCCTCTGGAATTTTTTGATCCATATACTTTTCAACTAGCACATGACGTGCGATGATTTTCATTTTATTATTGTCCTTAGAGTACTCCCACCATCCTTTAGCCCATTTATTTACATAGTGATGGCCGTACATATCTCCAGCATAGTGAACCATAAATCCGAGAATAAAAGCATAACA
>CAZVEI010000185.1:0-1263 GCA_964626295.1 uncultured Alkalibaculum sp. | reverse complement strand
TTCTTATCTGGATAGTTTAGCGGCAACTTTCCATACTCCTCAAATAGTTTCGTAATCCATACACCTGAATTTTCACCGTGAATTACAGTTTGACCGACAAACATATCTGGGTAAAAGTCAGGCCCTACTGCTCCTGCCCGAAAGGCATTAGGATGTGAATTAATTGCATCAATGACGTCAGCAGGTGGTTTATAGGAACCTATACCTGGCAATGTCAACTCCCCTGTTTTTTTAATCTCATCCATTAATAAATTTGCCATGTAAATGTGGGTCTTGCCATTCATTTTATTCCTCCCTTATTCAAAATCTATGCATAATATAATTTATCAACAGGTCGTATTCGTTGTGTAGTTTTTAAAACATTAATTTCAATCATTATACACTTTTGTATTTTTTGCCCTATTTACACTGTTTTAATCTTCCTTTCATGGTTTTTATAAAAAAAAAATTTCAACATATTAAAGATTCACGAAAAGAAGCGCCTCTTGCGTCCATTTTAGAATTATTTGAATCCAGTTTTAGAATATTTCTCAATCTTCCAGTCAGGAATTTCGCATTTTCTACAGGTGCTCTTAAAATAACTGTTTCGAAGCCATCGAAGACTGCGACTATTTTTAGAATTCCAAACCACGAAACTACCACCGCAATAAGTCGTAATAACAGCTCTATCCCCTTGCTTTTCAATACTCCTAACGCCATGTAGTATCCCTGATCGAGCAGGCCATAGTTTCATTTTATTGATTAAATTAAATAATCGCTGGCTCTTTTTCTCATAACGAGTAACGGCTTTCTTTTCCATCGCTCTCCTCCTTCCACACACCACTGAGCATAGTGACCACACCAAGCTCTAACATATTATGAATAATCAATTTACACTTCTTTGCAACAGATTTATCTAAACCAAAGGGGACACCAGGAGCTGCACATATGGTTTGAAATGTGATTTGATTTTTAGTGATAATATTTGCACTTGGAGTGGCTTCTAAAATATAATTCCAAGTTCTAGTATCCCAACAAGGCACCAATTCAACTTGTGGATACTTTTTTATGTAAGCTTTAGCCTTTTCTACACATGAATCATACATCTTTACATGGGCATTTCTCTGTAATAAATAAGTAGCGCCTGCACAAGCTACTGGTCCAGCTCCTAATACTAGTACTTCTTTGTTTTCTAAGGACCCTGCTGCCATCTCTAAAGCTGCAGCAAATCCTCTACCTGTTGCCTCACTATTATCCATGTATCGATTTGTTTTCAAATGAAAA
>CAZVEI010000184.1:2197-4360 GCA_964626295.1 uncultured Alkalibaculum sp. | reverse complement strand
TAGCCGGAAAAGATGAGCGAATGATTGTAGATTTAACACATGGAGGAAAGCCTACTTATATCCCGAGATAAATAAGGAGAGAATAAATGGACAAGTCAAAGGGAAGTACTTGGATAACGATTATATGTATTATCATTGGAATCATGATTGCTCTACAGATGAAGTCCATAGGGGATTTAGGCGGCCTTGTGACCACACAAAGAGCAGATGAAATGCTCATTGAAATCAATGAGATGGAAAAAGAAAAAGAAAAATTAATTATGAAAGTAAATGAATTAGAGGACAGCATAAGTATATTTGAAAATCAAGCTGCTGATAACAACGACGTAGTGGAGAAGATGCTACAAGACACGAGTATGGCAAAAGCTCAAGCAGGCTATACGGATTTAGTTGGTCCAGGGGTAGTCGTTACACTAGATTATACAGACGATGATGATTTTGATCCATTTGCCTTTAATTCTGAGCTTTTACTTCTCGTAGTAAATGAACTAAATGCGTCAGGTGCAGAGGCTATAGCCATAAATGAGGAGAGAATTGTCAACTCATCAGAAATACGATTAGCGGGCAATCATATTAATATTAATGGGAAAAAGAATGCTTACCCCTTTGTGTTTAAAGTTATAGGAGATGCAAAGACCTTGTCTTCTGCTCTTAATATAAGAGGAGGGATCTTTGACCTTTTGGAATTAAATTATATTGAGGTGACTTTAGAAGAATCCAACAAGCTTACAGTGCCTAAATACAGTGGAACTCTTAACTTTACTCATGCTAAGCCTGTAGACAAGTAGTGAGGTCTTCAATATGATAAAAAAAATACTAATGGTTGTGACGTTTATTCTGTGTATAGTGGTAGGTTTTGTATTTACACCAATGGTTTTAGATAAGGACATGCTCTTGATCAATCACCATATTACAACGCCTAAGGACATATACGATTATCAGCAAAAAATGGATAATCTAAAGGTTCAAAACAAAGAATTCAATGAGAACATAAAAAACTTAGAATCTAAGCTTGAAAACTATGAAAATGTAGAGGAAGTAGATTACAAATTATTGCAAAAGGAATTGTTCAATGAAAACACAATCTATGATATAATACTAGGTAACACTGATGTAAGAGGGCCAGGAGTAGAAGTCATTATGTCAGATAGCAATGAAGAAATTGCAGTTGGGGAAGATATTTCAAATTATATTATTCACAATAGTAATGTATTAAAAATTGTAAATGAGTTAAAATATGCTGGTGCAGAAGTAATTGCTATAAATGGATATCAGTTATCTTGGGATTCTAATATTGATTGCGCAGGGCCGGTAATATATATTGATGATTTTATTGCTGGAACGCCCTTTAAAATTGAAGCTATAGGAAATCAACAAAAGATGATGGCTACATTAGAGGCAGATGATAGTTACTATATAGAACTGTTTAGATTCAGCAGGATCAACATTAGTTTAAGAGAAAAGGATAGTATAATTCTTCAAAAGAATTAATATTATAAAGGTGAAAGTAGTATGTTTTTACCAATTCTAGGTTTGTTTATAGGAGTTTTGATAGGATTTATCGTACCTTTTGATTTGCCTACTACATATGCTTCATATATGTCTGTAGCATTATTAGCAGCGCTGGATTCTGTCTTTGGCGGAATTAGAGCAGAGTTAGAAAATCATTTTGATTCAGGTATATTTATATCGGGTTTTTTTGGAAATGCCATAATTGCAGCATTCCTAGCGTATTTAGGTGATCGTTTGGGGATTCCACTGTATTATGCGGCAATCTTTACTTTTGGTACGAGATTATTTCAAAATTTTGCTATCATCAGAAGAATCATTATAAAGAAATTACAAGAGAAACGTAAAAAAAACTAAAGTGTATACGAGGGGGTAAAAAAGTTGTTTCAATTCGATATTGACTCAGATCATTTTGCAACGATTAAAGTAATCGGAGTTGGCGGCGGCGGAAACAATGCTGTTAATAGAATGATAGAATCAGGTTTACAAGGGGTAAGCTTTGCAGTAGTAAATACAGACAATCAAGCTTTAAATCTTGCCTTAGCCGAAGAAAAAATTCAAATTGGAGAAAAGGCCACACATGGTTTAGGTGCAGGCGCAAACCCAGAAGTTGGACAAAAGTCTGCTGAAGAAAGCGAAGAGCTTTTAGCTGAA
>CAZVEI010000184.1:0-2187 GCA_964626295.1 uncultured Alkalibaculum sp. | reverse complement strand
GGAACTGGTACTGGTGCTGCTCCTGTTGTAGCTCGCATCGCAAAGAGCTTAGGTATATTAACTGTAGGTGTTGTGACCAAACCTTTTTCTTTTGAAGGAAAGGTACGAGCGAATAACGCTAAGCTTGGTACTGAACTCTTAGCTCAACATGTAGACGCACTTGTAACGATTCCGAATGATCGATTATTGCAATTAGCAGACAAGACGACTACTTTAAAAGATGCGTTTAAGATGGCAGACAATGTGTTGTTACAAGGTGTTAGGGGGATTTCTGACTTAATTGCAGTGCCAGGACTTGTTAGCCTTGACTTTGCTGATGTAAAGACTATTATGAAGGATACTGGACTTGCTCACATGGGAGTTGGCTCTGCAAAAGGCGAAAACAAAGCTGCTGAAGCTGCCAAACAAGCCATACATAGTCCATTGTTAGAAACTACTATTGATGGAGCTACTGGCGTATTGTTAAATATTACAGGTGGTATGGATCTTACTTTATTTGAAGTAGATCAAGCTGCTGAAATTGCTAGAGAAGCTGCAGATCCTGAGGCAAATGTTATCTTTGGTGCAGCAATAGATGAAAGTATGCAAGATGAAATTAAGATCACTGTTATTGCGACAGGATTTCTAAATAATAAGGAAAAGTTGCCAGAACTAAAGAAAAGCAACATTGCAAGCGAAACGAAAAAAACAACGACAACAGAACCCAAAAGACAAGCTACTGCAGATGAACAATTTAGCATTCCATCTTTCTTAAAGAAAAGATAAAATAAAAAAACGAAGACAAAAGCATTATGACAATGGTCATGATGCTTTTTTGCTTTTTATGACATATTTCTGTCCACTCAAACTATATAATATATTATGCAGTGGGACAGAACTATAAAGACGTGTCTTCGCACTTTAGTTACTAGCTGTTAGTTGCTTTAAAACCATGTTAACCCAGCTTATAATATTTAAAATAAAAGGGTGAAAAAAGTGAGTTATGTTTATGGTGAGGTCGTATTAATAGAAAATTTTCTAATAAATTTCATTATATTAAAGACTACTTCAAGCATTATGAAAAAAAAGACGAGAAGATTGAAATTGATTTTAGGAGCGTTAGTAGGTGCTGTTTACTCTCTCATGCAATATGCTCATCCTATATTTACTCAATTTCCATTTAAGGTGATTTTGTCTATCTTTATTATACTAATCAGCTTTTCACCTATTAGGTTAAGGGATCTTACCAATCACATGTTGACCTTTTATGGCATAAGCCTTCTTTTCGGAGGATGTGTTATTGGTTTAATTATTTTAAGCAATAAAAGCGCTAATATGACCTTGACCATTTATGGAGTTCATTCTACGACAGTGATAATAGGAATATTTATTGGCATCATTACAATTATCAAAATGAAAGAATTTATAGTAGATGTAAAACTAAAAAGCAATAGCACTATAGATCTTTGTATTTACCTTCACGACAAAAAACTTTTCACAAAAGGATTTATAGATACAGGTTGCAATGTAATAGAGCCACTCACAGGAAAACCTGTCTTATTAGCAGAGTACGATGCTCTAAAAGAAATTCTCCCTGAAGAGTTTGTACATTATTGCAATACATATGATGGCACACAGGATACAAACATTGAAACAAAAATACATAATACAGAAGTTTTAAGAAGAATACGATTTATACCTTTTAATACGGTAAGTACAGATAAGAATGAAAATATGCTTGGTTATCAGTTTGATAAAGTCGAGCTAGGAGACGGCCAAAGGTGGCAAGAAGTAGAAAAAGTCTGTGTTGGAATATGCAAAAGACATTTGTGTGAAGACTATGCATTTCAGGCACTGATTAATCCCAAATTATTATACGTGAGTGGAGGTTTATAAGATGGAGTGGATAATCAAATGGGCAATTAAGCTTAAGTTACGACTATCAACGATTGTAAATGCTATTAAGAAGAGAAAAAACTTCGTTCATTACATTGGTGGAAGCGAGGCTCTCCCACCACCTTTAAACCCTGAGGAAGAAAAATACTATATTAATTTACTAAGAATAGATAAAGAACAAGCTCGTAATGTACTAATTGAAAGAAATTTAAGACTAGTAGTCTATATTGCTAGAAAGTTTGAAAATACGAATATATCTATTGAGGATTTGATTTCTATTGGGACTATAGGTTTGATTAAAGCTGTAAATAC
>CAZVEI010000183.1:3691-4364 GCA_964626295.1 uncultured Alkalibaculum sp. | reverse complement strand
ACCAGTGCGTATACAAGGTACTTTCATATCTGATATTGAAGTAGAAAAAATCGTAGAGTTTGTGAAGAAACAAGGAAACCCAAGCTATAGTGAAAAAATCATTGAAGAAATTAAAGATGTTAAAGTAGCAAAAGACCATAAGGATTTTGAAGATGATATGCTGCCACAAGCAATTGAACTTACCTTAGAATCCGATACCATATCCACATCTATGATTCAAAGAAAACTCAGGGTAGGATATGCAAGAGCAGGTAGAATTATTGATGAAATGGAAGAAAAGGGTATTATCTCTGGGCCAGAAGGAAGTAAGCCTAGAAGAGTGTTATTATCAAAAGAAACATATAACGAAAACATGAAATCACAAGAAGAATAGGAGATTTACTTTTATGAGTTACAATGTAGGGTTAGTATCCCTAGGATGCGCAAAAAATTTAGTGGACTCTGAAATTATGTTAGGTTTAATTGAAAGAGGCAACTATACTATTACAAAAGACCATGCTAAAGCAGATATTATCATCATCAATACCTGTGGATTTATCGAATCCGCTAAAGAAGAATCAATAGATACTATTTTACAACTAGGACAATTTAAAGAAAATGGCAATCTGAAAGCTCTCATTGCTACAGGATGTCTTTCAGAAAGGTACAAAGAAGAGCTTCTAAAAGAAATTCC
>CAZVEI010000183.1:0-3681 GCA_964626295.1 uncultured Alkalibaculum sp. | reverse complement strand
CGATAATGCCTGTTAGGAGTGCTTTCTCTATGCATTTGAGTGCTTCAGGAGCAGAGCGAGCTAAAGAATCTTTTGAATTTATGAAAACGCTTTCCCCTACACTTCCAGAATTAGATGCTGTAGTAGGTACTGGAGACTATGAAAATATCATAAAGATTATCGAAGACACCTTAAAAGGAGAAAAGGTCTGCGCTTATGGGCACATTGATCGCTCTTTTGATGAATCCTTACCTCGTAAAGTCTCTACACCTAAGTATACGGCTTATATAAAGATTGGGGATGGCTGTGATAATCACTGTACCTATTGTATTATCCCTTATTTAAGGGGAAAATATAGAAGTAGAAGGTTAGAGGATATTAAAAAAGAGGTCGTTCAACTCGTGGATAATGGGGTAAAGGAAATTATCCTTATTGCCCAAGATATTACTCAATATGGAATAGACCTTTATGGGAAAAATTCTCTTTCAATGCTCTTAAGAGAACTAGAAAATGTAGAAGGGTTAAAATGGATTCGATTGTTATATGTTTATCCTGAAAACATCGATAAGGATCTTATAGATGCACTTAGAGACAGTAATAAGATTTTACACTATTTAGATATTCCTTTGCAGCATACAGAAGACACTGTTTTAAAGAAAATGGCGAGAAAAACCACAAAAGCAAGGATTAGAGAACTTGTAAAAACCCTTCGAAGGGAAATACCAGATATGACAATTCGATCTACTGTTATTACAGGTTTCCCTGGTGAAAGCGAAGAAGAATTTGAAGCTATGTTTGAAACACTAAAAGAGCTTAAAATTGATAGATTAGGAGTATTTCCTTATTCTCTAGAAGAAGGAACCCCTGCAGCCTTATTGGATGGGCAAATTGATGAAGAGACGAAGATTAAACGACAAGAACAAATTCTCGAGATGCAACAAGAGATATCCCTAGCCCATAATGAATCACAAATTTCAAAAGTTTTAGAGATTCTTATAGAGGGCGCTACAGATGATGAAAATGTCTTTGTAGGCCGAAGCTATATGGATGCACCAGAAATCGATGGATACGTATATGTTCACTCTCAGAAAGAATTAGTGGAAGGAGATATATGTGTAGTTCGAATTGTAGATGCATTAGAATATGATTTAATAGGAGAGATTGTATATGGAGATGAACTTACCGAATAAGTTAACTTTGTTAAGGGTGATCATGATCCCAGTTTTTATCCTTTTTATGTTAGGAGATATGGAAAACGGCCAGAGCATTGCCGCTGTTATATTTATGATTGCATCAGCTACCGATTGGTTAGATGGCTACATTGCAAGAAGAGACAATCTAGTTACTACCTTTGGAAAATTTATGGACCCACTTGCAGATAAATTACTCGTATGCTCTGCACTTATTTGCCTTGTAGAAATTGGATCCATTCCCTCTTGGATTGTCATTATTATCATTGCAAGAGAATTTGCCGTGACAGGTCTTCGCACCCTTGCAGCATCAGATAATATCGTTATTGCCGCTAGCTGGTGGGGGAAGATTAAAACAGTGACACAGATGATCGCTATTATTGCAACTTTATTTAATATACCTTTTAGCATATACATTATATACCTTGCTACATTATTTACCATTGTTTCTGGGGTAGATTACTTTGTCATTAATCGCAAGGTATTTACACATACGAATAACTAAACTTAGATTCCGCAAAGAATCTTTGCTTTCTGCACGGCAAAAAAAATTATAACCTTTTATTAGAGGCTTTTAAAGGTAAAAAAAGAAAGTGTGATTAGATGAAAAATAATCCATCAAATTGGCTACAAAAGTGGATGACGGGCAGAAATGGCGGAGATCAATTATCCCTTGTACTACTTTTCCTATCTTTATTATTATCCGTTATTTCTGGGGTGCTCGATTTACCTATTGTGATCTACATTAGTTATATTCCTTTTATTTTTGCAGTATATCGCATGTTCTCTAAACAAGTAGATAAAAGGAGACTAGAAAATTACAAGTTTATGATGAAACTTAGTCCCATATACTCTGCTTACCATAAGAGAAAGACCAGACTAAAGAACCGAAAAATCCACAAATACTTTAAATGCCCAAGTTGCAAACAAGAACTACGAGTCCCCAAAGGAAAGGGCAAAATAAACATTACATGCTCCAAATGCGGAACAAAGTTTGTAAAGCAAAGCTAAGGCGCCGAAGGTGCTTTGAAGCCACCAACATTCAGCTACCAGTAACTTGCCACCTTGAAGCTTACCACCTTAAAAATTAGGAGATGAATTATTGGATAATCAAAAGAGAATTACTTGGAGAGGAGGAGCTATGCTTGCTCCGGTGCCTCCTGTTATGGTTACTTGCGGTACTTTAGAAAAACAAAATGTATTGACCATTGGTTGGACGGGTATTTTAAATACGATTCCACCAAAAACCTATATATCTGTTCGTCCTTCTCGTTATTCTTATGATTTGATTAAAGAAAGGGGCGAATTTGTCATTAACTTGACAACTACTCATATGGTAAGAGCAGCGGATTACTGTGGCGTTCGCTCAGGTCGAAATGAAGATAAATTTGCTGCCACAGGCCTTCATATAGAAGAAGCTACAAAAGTGGCATGCCCTATGCTTGTAGAAAGTCCTGTCTGCTTAGAGTGTCGTGTAACGGATGTGGTTTCTTTAGGTTCACATGACATGTTTGTTGCAGATATTTTAGCTGTTAATATCGACAGTCGTTTTATAGACAAAGAGGGAAAATTTCACATAGATAAGTGCTCTCTAGCTGCTTACGCTCATGGCGAGTACTTTTCATTAGGCGAGAAAATCGGTAGTTTTGGTTTTTCTGTAAAGAAGAAGAAGAAGAAGAAGAAAAATGTTAATAAATCAAGAAAGGTGGTCACTAAATGATCGGTGAATTAATCAGTGTAGGTACTGAAATTTTAATTGGAGATATTGTAAACACTAATGCACAGTATATTTCAAAGGAGTTATCAAATATAGGTTTTTCTATATACTATCATACAACAGTAGGAGATAACCCCAATCGATTAAAAGAGACTTTAGAAAATTCTATTAATAGAAGCGATGTAATCATTTTGACAGGAGGTCTAGGACCAACTCAGGATGATCTTACAAAAGACATATTAGCTGAAATTTTAGGCGTAGAACTAGTGGTAGATCAAAAAATCTACGATGGAATAGCAGAACGTATTTACAAATCTGGTTACTCTCAAATCACCCAAAACAATTTTAGACAGGCTTATATTCCTAAAGGAGCCTCTCCTATACCGAATCCAAATGGTACAGCGCCTGGTATATTAGCAGAAATGGATAATAAATCAATCATCTTATTGCCAGGACCTCCAAGAGAAATGATTCCTATGTTTGAGCAAAGTGTGCTTCCCTATTTAATGAAGAAAACGGACACAAAGTTTTATTCGAATTATTACAAAGTTACTTCTATTGGAGAATCTGCAGTAGAAGACCGTTTACTAGATCTTATTGACAAACAACAAAATCCTACCATTGCAACATATGCTAAACCTGCAGAAGTACTTATTCGAGTTACGGCAAACGGAAAATCACGAGAAGAAGTAGAAAGTTTACTTCATGATTATGATGTGATCATTAAAGAGAGATTGGGACAAAACATCTATGCTTTTGAAGACATCTCCCTTCAAGAAGCTGTAGGAAAGTCTT
>CAZVEI010000182.1:2466-4366 GCA_964626295.1 uncultured Alkalibaculum sp. | reverse complement strand
TGCTCTACCAAGCCCTCCATCTGCAATACCTGATACATTTCCAACGGTTTCTACTGTTGAAACAAGAAACATAACCAAGATAGAAATAATAGCATCAGCATAAAATTTAATTCCAAATTGCAAGGGCATTGGTATTGAAATCCAACTAGCAGTGGCAACAGATGTAAGGTCAATTTTATCCATAGGAATTGCTACTATATAGCCTACTAGTAAGGCGATTAATACTGCTGATTTACTCACAATACCCTTAGTATAATGTTGCAAGAATAACACAGTTACTAAAACCACCGTACCTAAAAAGAGATTTTCAAAGGATCCAAAATCTTTTGCACCTACTCCACCTGCAAAATAATTTATGCCCGTCCCAACGAGGGATAATCCAATAGAAAGCAAAACAATACCTGTAATAAGAGGTGGAAAAAACTTTCTGATACGCTTTAAAAAGAAACCTAAAACAATCTGGAAAGCTCCGCCAACCAAGCCAGCACCCAGTACTCCAGGTAGACCGTATTTAGCTGCAATAGCAATGCAAACAGGAAGAAATCCAAAACTAGTGCCCATGACAATAGGTAATTTTGCTCCGATTGGTCCTATTGGATAAGCCTGAATTAAAGATACAACTCCTGCAACGAACATGGCACATTGGATAAGAAATGCCTTTTGTTCTACTGGTAATCCTAGGGCACTTGAGATTATGATAATAGGAGTTACATTGCCAACAAACATGGCAAGAACATGTTGCAAACCCAAAGGTATCGCCGTCTTTATTGGCGGTTTTCCATCTAATTGATAAATTAACGAATTACTATTCTGATTCATTAAATCCTCCTAATAGCACAAAATTATGTACTGAAACATCTATTTGACCTAAATAATTATGCATTAATTTGCTCATGTAGTCAAGGTTTTTAAAGGGAATTTCCGAACAAAATATATATTTAATAGAGAAATGTTCATGTTTTTGTAAAGAGAGTGGGCTTTTTCATTGAACTTGTTTGTCGAATCAAGTATAATCTTCTTAGTAATTGTATTATTTTTAGGGTAAAATAAAACGTCCAATGTTTACCTAGTTCAAAAGTCGAAAGGAGTGAAACTTTTGTTTACCATTGATCAATACGTCATAGCAAAAAGTTTAGAAGAAGCCTATGAACTAAATCAAAATAGAAGAAATGTAATCCTCGGTGGGATCATGTGGCTTAAGATGGGGAGAAAAAGGATTGGAAAAGCCATCGATTTATCTGCCCTTGAGTTAAACAAAATTGAGGAGGATGAAGAGAGCTTTCATATCGGTGCTATGTGTACTTTAAGACATCTTGAAGTTCATTTAGGTTTAAAGAAATATTTTAACGGCATCATCGAAAAGTCTGTTGAAAATATCGTAGGAGTTCAATTTAGAAATGGAGCAACTGTTGGAGGAACCGTATTTTCAAGGTTTGGATTTTCCGATGTTTTGACGGTGCTATTAGCCTTAGATACTTATGTAGAATTATATAAGGGAGGAATCATTTCCCTATCTCAATTTATGGATATGCCTCGAGATAATGATATATTAGTGAAAATTATCATAAAAAAAGACAATAGAAAAGTCGCCTACTTAAACCAGAGAAAGAACGTAAGTGATTTGCCTATCCTTGCTTGTGCAGTGTCAAATATAGGGAATACTTGGAACATAGTGATTGGGTCTAGACCTGCTAAAGCTCAACGAATTAGTCTAGAGCTTAGTGAACATCTAAACGAGAAAGAAATTGATGAAATAATAAATGTAGTAAAAGATAAAATCGTATTTGGAATATTTGGTGTGTGCTGTGAAAGGAAGGGAACAGATTTATTTGTGAATGCCATTAAGAAACTTCCTGTAAAAATAAAAAACAATATTATCTTTAAGGTTATCGGGAGAATT
>CAZVEI010000182.1:1815-2456 GCA_964626295.1 uncultured Alkalibaculum sp. | reverse complement strand
TTTGGCTCTAACGATCGAGGCAGCGAGGAATACCGTTTGATCTTAGCAGATGTTTTAATACGTAGAAATATAGAAGAAATACTTTTAGGAGGTAAAGATGGAGATTAAATTATGGATAAATGAAAAGGAATTTATTGATGATGTATCCCCAGATACAGCACTCCTAGAGTTTTTGAGATCTAAAGGGTTTTATAGCGTGAAAAGAGGTTGTGAAACTTCTAATTGCGGTTTGTGTACAGTGCTATTAGATGGAAAACCAGTGCTTTCCTGTTCGACTCTTGTCATTAGAGCAAATGGGAAACAAGTGACGACACTTGAAGGCGTAGAAAAGGATGCACTAGAAATCGGAGGCTTTATGGCCGATGAAGGATCTGAACAATGTGGATTTTGTAGTCCAGGTTTCATTATGAATGTTATCTCCATGAAAAATGAGCTAGTTAATCCAACTGAAGAGGAAATTAAGAAGTATTTAGTAGGAAATTTATGTAGATGTACAGGGTATGTAGGGCAACTGCGGGCTATAAAGAATTATTTGCAAAGTAAAAAGGAGGTATAGTGGATGAAGGTCGTAAATAAAAGCGTCAGAAAAAAAGACGCCATGTCTTTAGTAACTGGAAAACCTGTGTATACAGACGATATTA
>CAZVEI010000182.1:498-1805 GCA_964626295.1 uncultured Alkalibaculum sp. | reverse complement strand
TGCACTAGTAGAAGAGATCAATACTGAGCGTGCCCTTAAATTACCTGGCATTGAGTGTATACTCACATATAAAGATGTTCCCCAATCTAGATTTACCAATGCAGGGCAATCTTTTCCCGAGCCAAGCCCCTATGATAGGTTGATTCTAGACAAAAGATTGCGATGTGTTGGCGATCCAGTAGCTATTGTGGCTGGTTGGGATGAAAAAAGCATAGACAAGGCACTGAGATTTATAAAGGTAGAATACCAAGTACTGGAACCCCTTTTGGATTTTACAAAATCTAAGGACAACGAAATAGTAGTTCATCCAGAGGAAGATTTTAAATCATTGATAGACGTTGGAGCAAACAAGAATCGAAACCTTTGCGCCTCACAGAGCTCACAATACGGCAACGTAGAAGAAGAATTAAAAAACTGTGCTCATATCATTGAACAAATTTATCATACTCAAGCAAATAGCCAAACCATGATGGAGACCTTCCGCACCCATACCAGCATTGATGCTTATGGAAGGCTTAACGTCATCAGCTCCACTCAAGTTCCCTTTCATGTCAGGAGAATACTATCAAATGCTTTAGAAATACCCAAATCCAAAATTCGCGTCATCAAACCTAGAATAGGTGGTGGCTTTGGGGCAAAACAGTCTGTGGTAAGCGAACTATATCCAGCCATAGTAACCATGAAGACGGGAAAACCTGCAAAGATGATTTATACTAGGAAGGAAAGCTTTACAAATGGCAGTCCTCGCCACGAAGCCGAGATTACAATCCGATTAGGGGCTGACGAAAATGGTAATATAAAAGCTATTCATATGTATTCATTGTGGAATGCAGGAGCTTATGGAGATCATGGTCCTACTACAGTAGGCTTATCTGGACATAAAGCTATGACCATATACAACAAAGTAAGTGCCTTTAAGTTTAATTTTGACGTAGTTTACAGCAACACCATGTGGGGGGGGCGCTTATCGAGGCTATGGGGCAACCCAAGGTTTTTTTGCCCTTGAATCTGCAGTCAATGAGTTGGCAACAAAGCTAAATATAGATCCTATCGAACTGAGAATGAAAAATATGCTCACCCGCGAGCAAGTTGGAATTAAGATGCCAGCATACTACAATGAAGTATTAAATAGCTGTCATTTAGATAAATGCTTAATTAAGGCAAAGGAAATGATCGATTGGGATAATAAATACCCCTACAGAGAAGTGGGCAAAGACAAAGTTCGATCTGTAGGCTGTGCAGTTGCCATGCAAGGCTCAGGAATTAGTAATGTAGATGTTGGAGCGGCAGAGGTTCGATTAAACGAT
>CAZVEI010000182.1:0-488 GCA_964626295.1 uncultured Alkalibaculum sp. | reverse complement strand
ATACCTTGATGATTGGAGCTACAGACATGGGTACTGGCTGTGATACCATACTTTCCCAAATAGCCGCCGATATATTAGAATGTGATTTAGAAAATATCGTAGTTCACGGCGTAGATACAGATCTTTCCCCATATGACACCGGTTCTTATGCTTCAAGTACTACTTACATCTCAGGAAAGGCAGTGGTCAAGACGTGTGAATCTATGAAGGAAAAAATTCTTTCTGAGGGTGCTAGGCTATTAAAGATTCCCGTAGAAAAAGTAGAATTTGATGGAAAGAGCGTATTCTCCTTAGAAGAAGATAAGAGTATTTCATTAAAGGATATTGCAAATTACAGCTTAGTAGGTCAAAATAATTACTTAACCGCTAGCGAATCTCATTATTCTCCTGTTTCACCGCCTCCTTTTATGGCAGGCATAGTGGAAATTGAAGTGGATAAGCTCACAGGAAAAGTAGATATCATCGATTATGTGGCTGTAGTCGATTGT
>CAZVEI010000181.1:0-4377 GCA_964626295.1 uncultured Alkalibaculum sp. | reverse complement strand
TTCTTTTGTTACTTCTGCTGTTAAAACTCCATTTATATTGATGCAACCACTTAACAAGTCGTCGCCTACCTCAATTTCACGAGGTAAGGATTCTCCTGTAAGTGCGGACGTGTCTAGGGTCGAAGACCCTCCTATTACTTTTCCGTCAAGAGGCACCTTTTCACCAGGTTTAATGAGAATAATCTCGCCTACTTCTACCTCGTCTGGATCTACTTTTAAAAGTTCATCTCCACGCTTTACATTGGCATAATCAGGGCGGATATCCATTAAACTTGCTATAGAATTTCTTGACTTATCCACCGCATGATCTTGAAACAATTCACCTACCTGATAGAAAAGCATTACTGCTACACCTTCAGCGTATTCTCCCATGAGAAATGCTCCTATAGTAGCTATACTCATTAGAAAGTTTTCATCAAAAACTTGACCTTTAATGATATTTCGGACTGCAGCAAAAATCACATCGTATCCAACTAGTAAATAACTACTAAAAAAGAACAAAAACCTTAGCCAATCAACATTTATAAGTATTGCTACCACATAAATAAGGGCTGCAACAATAATTCTTTGTAATCTCGTTTTCAATATGTAGGACTCCTTTTATGCCTTTTTCACGACTACTTGAGATTCTAATTTGTTTATAATCATTTTAGCCTGTTCTACTATAGCTGGAAACTTTTCATCTTCTCCTTCTATAATCATCTTTGTAGTAAAAAAATTTACAGATGCACTTTTTACTCCGTCTAGTTTGCCAATAGCTTCTTCCATTTTTGATGCACAATTAGCACATCCTAAATTCTCAAGTATAAACCTTTTTTTCATTTTAATTCCCCCTTATACATTGTGTTTTGCTTCTCTAATGTGTTCTAAACCTTTTTCAAAAATTTCTTTTACATGCTCGTCTTCTAAAGAGTAAAAGACGATTTTTCCTTCTCGTCTATTCTTTACTAAACCTGCCTGTTTGAGAACTCTCAGTTGATGAGAAATGGCGGATTGAGTCATATTTAGCAGTACCGCTATATCACAGACGCACATTTCTGCTTCATCTAAAGCCCATAAAATCTTTATACGAGTAGAGTCACCAAAAACTTTAAATAACTCTGCCAAATCATATAAGATTTCTACGTCAGGCATCTTTTCTTTTACTTGCTTGACTACGCTCTCGTGAATGACATCGCAATCACATCTCTCAATTTCGTTTTTTTTATAAGACATTATACCTCTCCCCCTAAGAACTCGTACAAGCAATCGAACATATGAGCAAGTATTCATTTGATACTTATATTGTAATACCCTCTTATTCTATTGTCAATAAATATATGAATAATTGTTCAATTGTCTTTTTATAGTCGCTTGTCCTTAGTCCCTAGCATCTGGGTATTCCTTTTGGGTCAAGATTGTTCGTTTACACTCAGAATGACCAAGCAGGAGCTAAGGTTAAAAGCAAAACTTTCCTAGTAAATAAAAAAACGCCAAAGCCACTGGTGTGCTTTGACGCTTTTTAAATATGTGTTTTCTAATATTATCTAAATTATGTATTATACCTTACTTTGCATTTAACTCAGAAACAGTAACACATTCGTAGCCTTCTGCTTCTAAATACTGTAGCACCAAGCCAACTGCTTCTACTGTAGAGCCATAGATGTCGTGCATGATAATTATGGAGCCATCTTTCGTATTTTTTTTAACTTCACCTAGTACCTTTTTTGCATTGAGGGTCTTCCAATCTTTTGTATCAACTGTCCACAATACAGATGGTAAACTAGTTGCCTTTCGCACCTGATCGTTTATAGCGCCATAAGGAGGCCGGAAGACAGTAGGTTGCTTTCCTGTTGCCTTTTCTATTGCATCACTCGTCATCTGAATCTCTTTATTGATTTCTTCGTCGTTGAGCGATGTTAAATCCTTATGGTTCCATGTATGATTTCCTAATTCATGACCCCTTTTAGAAATCTCCTCAACTATAGCTGGGTAGAAATCAATCCTGTTCCCCAACATAAAAAAGGTAGCCTTTGCTTTGTGTTCGTCCAGTAAATCCAGAATTTTTAGTGTATGAATATCATGAGGCCCATCATCAAAAGTAAGAGCTACCTGATGCTTCTTTGGAGAAGCATTTCCATTTATATCTTTTTCTGTAGTAAATTGTTCATTTGCATTTGATTTTTTATCCTCTGGCTGAACTAAGTTCAATTTTTTTTGCCACTCATCTGTCAGTAAACTTTTCACCTTTTCTAAAGGTATGGAAATCTCAGGAGAACCTGCTGCACCAGCTGTAACTACATATTTATCAAATTTAACTACCATAAACTTGTCTTTTATAAAAATATTTAAAAATGTATTGTTTTTATCTTGAATCCACTTCTCTAATTCTTCTGGGAAAAAATAAAACTTGTATTCTTCTGAGTTTTTAAATTCATCAAGTAATAAAGAGTAGAGCCTATCTCGATTTTTCTCATTATCTACTAGGATTTTCGCTTGTTGTATATAACAATTTTCCTTAACATCTACTATAAACACCTTTGAGCTTTGTAGCCCATTGGCCCCCATAACGTAACTTTCCGCATTAAATACGATAGAGTATACATCTTTAACCACTGGATGAATATCAAACAAAATATACAATGAGGCAGGAACTTCACTTAGGTACTTCTTCTGGGCTACTTCATCAAAGAATTTCTTTTTTGAGGCAAATACGTACTTTTGGATCTGTTCGTTTAAAGATTCATCTTTAAATTTAGGATAATGTATTGCTACATGATACATTCTCTCATCATGAATTTCAGTAATAATATCTACGCCAGGATATGCAGTCTGCACCATCACCCTGTTATTTACTGTCGTTTTATTTGTAGAGCTAACAGGGTCACTTCTAAAGAAAAGAACAGACAGCATAAGAATGCCTAGAGTGCTAAAGGCAGCTAGACTATAAAATATGGCTTTTTTTCCTTTCATTAAATATTCTCCTATAATTTATTTGACTTCACTACCAGAATATACCTAATTCCGCGCTAATACAAAGGTATAATGATCTTTTTACAGGGATTAAACTATTTCTTTACAAGTGATACACAATAGACAAATCTATCTGTTATTTACTTATGATATGGTTCACCGTGTTGTATCATAAGGAGGTTACCCTTTGTATAATAACGAATAGAAAAGTACTATCTTTAAATTAAGTATATATTTCATCCTTACTATCAAGTATAATTAAATCTAAGTGAAACAATCACCTGATTAAGGATGTGTAAATATGCGCATTAATAAATATATAAGTGAATCTGGAAAAACATCTAGACGAGGTGCCGATAAATTAATTACCGATGGAAGAGTTACGATTAATGGCAAACGTGTCACCTTAGGTAGCAATGTGGAACCTGGGGATGATGTTCGTGTAGATGGAAATCCAATTCGAGTAGTAAGTAATAAAGTCTATATTGCCTTAAATAAACCTGTAGGGATTACTAGTACAACAGAAAAGCATATAAAGGGAAATATTGTGGATTTCATCAACCACCCCTTAAGAATATTTCATATTGGACGCTTAGATAAAGATTCAGAGGGCTTAATCCTTCTTACGAACGATGGCGATATTGTTAATGAAATTCTACGTTCGGAATACAGGCATGAAAAGGAATATATTGTTACAGTGAATAAGCCCATTACCCCTAAATTTTTGAAGGAGATGTCAGAGGGTGTGGAAATACTAGGTACCAAAACACTTCCTTGTCAAACCTTTCAATTATCAAAGTATGATTTAAAAATCATTCTCACCCAGGGATTAAATCGTCAAATTCGCCGTATGTGCACTGAATTAAGCTACGAAGTTCGTCAATTACAAAGAATCCGAATCATGAATATTCATTTAGGTAACCTTGCTCCTGGACAATGGAGAGATTTATCTAAGAAAGAACGGACTCAGTTATTTAGAGAATTAAATTACAATCCAAAAGAATGGTAAAAACAATGGCATATGGAATTTAGATAGAATGTTCTTTGAAGTAATGGTCAACTAATGGGATAATCTCATTACCATTACATCTTCGTGCTTCTTTCCAAGAAAGAAGCACGAAAGAAGGTATAATTAAGACATTTTATACTCTTAAGAATCTCATTTACTTGTGATACGGTTCCTTTCTCATAATGCGAAAAGCCCGATAAATTTGCTCTAAGAGCATAACTCTAAAAAGCTGATGCGGAAAAGTCATCTTGCTAAAGCATAAACTATAATTTGCACGCTTTAAAACAGCATCGCTTAGTCCTAAACTTCCACCTATTACAAAACATAGATTACTGTCTCCTCTTACTCCACAGTTATCTATAAACTTAGCTAATTCTTCTGATGAAAGCATCTTTCCTCTTAGGTCTAAAGTTATT
>CAZVEI010000180.1:0-4387 GCA_964626295.1 uncultured Alkalibaculum sp. | reverse complement strand
TTCATTGTCCCATGAAGAGTGCGATCTATAGGCAAAAAATGATTATCTGGAAGGCGATTTTGCCATTTAATCTTAACAGGAACGTCCTTCTCTACTTCGATAGTTGGTCCAGGATACATTCCATTGTATCCCCAAATTGTAGTTGGTGGAAAATATCTATGAAATTTATGTTTTCTCTCTTTCATTGATATATTATAAAACAACTCTGTATTACATGAGCCTTCATTTCCTTCAATAGGTTTTGCTACTACTTGTTTGGGAAGATGGTCAACAAATTTCGGTATAGTTTCTGGCTTTGAAGGATCTATTTTTGCATCAATTATACTATCTGAACAATCTTTCATATTATCACATCCATTTATACCTATATTAGATAAATATCTTATCTTAAACTATAATATGTTGAAATCAATGAATTTGTGTTAAATATGGACTACCATCTATTTTTAAAGTATTAGATTCAAAGATTCATAAATTCTTTTTAAATAAAATTATTAAATCTTCTCACAAATAACTACCCCTCTCCATAATATGGAGTAGAAACACAAAACATGGGAGGTTTTACAATGAAAAATTTATTTAATGACTGCGATTGCTCTACATTATTAATGTTCTTCTTGTTGTTAGTTGTATTGTTTGATGATATTGGTTTCTTCGGAGAAAATGACGAATTATTATTATTCTTCTTCTTGTTATTAATTATCATCTTTACTAAAGGTGATTTTCTTGATAACAATAAATGCTAATTTTTAAAAGGGAGTGCTTTCACTCCCTTTTATTTTATTTAAGAAAAGTAAAAGCAATCATTTCAATTAGAATCTTAGCTACTTGCGCCTAAAAACAGGAAAAAGAGTGGTCATTTAGCAATGGATGCTGAATTTCAGGATACTATGGGCGTAGTGCTAAATGCACCTACTCCAAACAGAGTCGTCCGTTAGGGCATCCCTTTAGGCCAAAGTAGGACTTTCCTATTAAATAAATAGAGTAAAATAACATATTTATAACATTTACCTGATATAATGGTGTAAAAAGGAGGAATTTTTATGGAAGAAAATATTCATTTAGTAAATGAGGAAATTAAAGCTAATTCTTCAAATGGCATGATTATTCTTTTGCTAAACATCGTACTCATAATTGCATCTGTTTTTAGCGCCATTCAAGCTATTCTCTCTCTTGACAGAGGATATAGCCTACCTGCTTTGTTGCTCCTCATAATCTCTATTATTTATTTTGTTATCGTGGCACCCATTTTATTTGCAGGTCTTAAAATATTAAAACCCAACGAAGCATTGGTGCTTACCTTTTTTGGAAAGTACTATGGAACTTTAAAGGGTGCAGGGTTTTACTTTGTAAATCCTTTTACAGTAGCAGTAAAGCCCTCTACAAAGAATACATCAACAGGTACTTTATCCGCTCCTGTAGAAACAGTTCCAAATATCAATCAAGTAGCCATACCAAATAAAAAAATCTCACTTAAAACCATGACTTTAAATAATAACAAGCAAAAGATTAATGATCAACTAGGAAACCCCATTATTATTGGAATTGTAGTAATTTGGAGAGTCGTCAATACGGCTAAAGCGGTTTTTAATGTAGATAATTATACAGAATTTTTATCTATACAATGTGATTCTGCTCTTCGAAATATCGTTCGTATGTATCCATATGATGCTTCAAGTGATGACAACGAAAAATCTCTTAGAGGTAGCAGTTTAGAAGTAGCGGAAAAATTAAAGACAGAAATTCAAGCCAATGTTGATGTTGCAGGCCTAGAAATTTTAGAAGCTCGAATTACGCATCTAGCCTACGCTCCTGAAATAGCTGCAGCTATGCTTCAAAGACAACAAGCATCCGCTATTATTGATGCGAGACAGATGATTGTTGAAGGTGCAGTTGGAATGGTTGAAATGGCCCTTGCTAAGTTAAACGAAAACGATGTAGTTCATCTAGATGAAGAGCGTAAAGCAGCTATGGTAAGTAATTTACTTGTTGTCCTCTGTGGAAACAAAGATGCTCAACCTGTTGTAAATAGTGGGTCATGAAAAAGAATACCACAGACGTTTTCATTCTAAGTTCTACAAATTAAAAACGAGACCTTATTTAGGTCTCGTTTTTAATTTGTACTATTATGAATTATATTAAAGTTTCTCCGGATACAACCTACCATAGACTACCTTAATTAAAACATTTCTTTACTCATTTTATCAATTTCTTCATTAATTACATCGTATACACCAGAAAAACAGCTATTATCTCCGCCAGCGCTATGAGATGGAATAAAGTATAATTTACCGTTTTCTTTACAAGCTTTTTCTACGTGTTCTGCGACAATTTCACGTGTCCACTCTGGAAAATCTACTTGACCGCTATGAATTCCTCCCATAAATATAATTTGTCCACCGTATTCTTTAATGAGCTCTGGTATATTATTAGTATTCATGACTCCCTGCCAAATATCAATGCCCATGTCAATCATATGTGGGACTAAATTTGCTGCGTAACTATCGCTGTGGTGAACGATTAATTCTACGCCGTTTTCTTTGTAGTAGCCGTATATTTTTTTATAAGCTGGCACAAAGAATTCTTCAAACATTTCAGGAGAAATAAAAGAGTTGATTTGGCTACCCCAATCGTCGTGATGGAAAAGAGCGTCTGGATGTAGATGATCAATAAACTCTTTAGCAAGTTTAAGTTCCCAATCTGTTATGTACTCGATCAATTCGTGCATTGCTTCAGGTTCTTCATAATATGCCATTAAAGCTTCTTCCATGCTCATAAGATAATGAACATGCTCGAAAAGTCCTGGAGCTACAAATACGGTCACATATTCTTCACTTCGGTCTATGGCATTTGCAGTGGCAATAGCATCAGCCCATGCTTCCTCAGGATGGATGATATTTGGCGCCTTCACTACATCTTTCCATTTTGTAATGTCTTTTACTACAATGTGCTCTTCATCATGTACTGGAAATGCCCCTATCTGACCTTCTGGCCATCTCGTTGTAACACCCCATTCATTGACGATTTCTCCACCGATTGGTGGTTTAAGTCGAGTAATTGGCGTATTCATTATTAATTTAAAAGCTTCGTATTGTTTTACAAAGCGATCTGGTTTTCCTCCTTTTAATACTTCTTGTAAGTTTTGTCTCTTTGTTAACATGTATTATCCCCCTTTGATCTTATACATCAAAAATGTTACTATATAATTTTTATAATGTTTTCATTCGCTTTCATATTGTAACTTGTATTTATTTTATCATTAGGATTAAATTTGTCAACATTTTATTTTATACAAATGTAATTTTATAAGATAATAATATTGATTGCATTTATATTCTAGTATATACAATATTTTACAGCACCTTTAAAAAGTAATGATTACATCTGTTTCAAAGAAAATCTTAATTAAAAAAACAATCCCTTAGCATAGATTTTGGCGTAAATACTCATAATAGTAAATTATTAGGATGTTACAGGAGGGTACTATGCTATATATTATAAACGGTAAAATATGGACTATGAGCAAAGAAAATTACGATTGCGGAACCATTGTAGTTGACAATCGTAAGATTATTGAGATCGGAGAAAATATACCTATATCACCTAAAGAAGAAGATATCGTTATCGATGCAAAAAATTTATGGGTATTGCCTGGGCTAATTGACGCCCATTGCCATATTGGTATTACAGAAGAAAAAAAGGGAATTGAGGGGGATGATTGTAACGAAGAATCGACTCCTATTACCCCTTACTTAAGGGCTATAGACGCTATCAACCCCCTGGACCCTGCCTTCCATAATGCACTACAATCTGGTATTACATCGGTTATGACAGGACCTGGAAGTGCAAATATAGTAGGAGGACAATCTGCTTTTATAAAGACCCACGGACGAAACATAGAAGAGATGATTGTTAAAGCTCCTGCTGCTATGAAAATATCTTTTGGAGAAAATACAAAAAACTTATACAGAAGTAAAGAGAAAGCTCCTAATACCCGTATGGCAATCGCTTCTATGCTTAGGGAAGAGATCTGTCGTGGAATGAATTATAAAAATAAAAAAGAAAAGGCTATTAAAAGTGGAGAACATTTTGAAGAGGAATTTAAGTTAGAACCTTGGCTACCTGTGCTAGAAAGAAAAATCCCTCTAAAAGCTCACGTTCATCGTTGTGATGATATCCAAACAGCCATTCGAATTGGAAAAGAATTTAATTTAAACATGACGTTAGATCATTGTACAGAAGGTCATATTATTGCAGATGAAATAAAGAAAAGCGGCTTTGATGTTATTGTTGGACCTGATTTAGCCTCAAGAAATAAATTAGAGTGTAAGAATGCAGACTTTAAAACATCTGGTGTATTAGCCAAAGAAGGCATTCGAGTAGCTAT
>CAZVEI010000179.1:0-4427 GCA_964626295.1 uncultured Alkalibaculum sp. | reverse complement strand
AAATTATATTAGGAGCTATTTCATTAGGGCTTTTATGGGCAATTATGACAATAGGTGTATACATCACCTATAGAATACTAGATATTTCGGATTTAAGCGTAGAAGGTAGTATAGCAATGGGGGCAGCTATCGCTGCCTTTCAAATTTACAATGGAATGAACTCTTTTCTAGCTACCCTATTAGCAATAATAGGTGGTATGTTAGCAGGGTTTGTTACAGGTTTGCTTCATACAAGGCTTAAGATACCTGCATTGTTATCAGGGATTTTAACGATGATCTCTTTATACTCAATTAACCTTAGGATTATGGTAAAAGCGAATTTATCACTCCTTCGAATAGATACAGTGTATACTATTTTTCAGAAAGCTGGACTTAGCCAGTCAAATGCCGTTATGTTATTTGGTTTTATATGTGTCATCTTAATCGTGTGCATTTTGTATTGGTTTTTCGGAACAGAGATTGGGAGTGCCATTCGGGCTACTGGTAATAATCCTCAGATGGCGCGTGCTCAAGGTATTAACACCAACAATGCGATTACTCTTGGTTTAGTTATAAGTAATGGTTTAGTTGCCCTTTCAGGTGCATTAATCGCACAAAGCCAAAGTTTTGCTGATGTACAAATGGGTATTGGTGCTATTGTTATAGGTTTAGCGTCAGTTATTATTGGAGAGGTAATATTTAATAGTAGAAACTTCTTTGGGCGTTTAATTTCTCTAGTATTAGGTGCAATCACATACCGTATCATTATCGCCTTAGTTATTAGGATGGGTATGCCAGCAAATGATTTGAAGCTGTTTACTGCTATTACAGTGGCTTTAGCTCTTTCATTGCCAACCATTAAATCGTCAATAGCTCAATGGAAAAATGGAAAGGGGAATGAGTAAGGATGTTGACAGTTGATAAAATACACAAGACATTTAACCCTGGAACTATAAATGAAAAAAAAGCCTTAGCAAATCTAAGTGTAACATTAGACGAAGGGGATTTTGTAACTGTAATAGGTGGTAATGGAGCAGGAAAATCTACTTTGCTTAATTGTGTTGCAGGTGTATATACAATTGATCAAGGCTCAATCTTAATAGGGGACAAAGATGTTACAAAATTGTCTGAACACAAAAGAGCTAGCGTTATCGGTCGAGTATTTCAAGATCCTATGAAGGGTACAGCAGCCAATATGGGAATTGAAGAAAATTTAGCCTTAGCCTATAGACGTGGAAAAGTTAGAGGATTGAGATGGGGAATTAGCAATAAAGAAAGAGAAATCTATAAAAAGTATTTAAGCCACTTAGAGCTAGGTTTAGAAAATCGTCTAAATGATAAAGTAGGTCTTCTTTCTGGAGGTCAACGCCAAGCTTTAACGCTGCTCATGGCTACTATTAAAAGGCCACAACTTCTTTTGTTAGACGAACATACTGCAGCGCTTGACCCTAAAACAGCTGATAAAGTATTAAAAATAAGCGACAAGCTAATTAAAGAAAGCAATTTGACTGCTTTAATGGTAACACATAATATGAGAAACGCCATCGAATACGGAAATCGCCTTATAATGATGCATGAAGGTCGCATTATTTTAGATATTAAAGGGGAAGAAAAGAAAAAACTTACAGTAGAAGGCTTGCTAAAACGCTTTGGTAAGGCAAGTGGAGAAGAATTTGCTGATGATAGGTCGTTACTATCATAGTAGAAAGTAGATTAAATTTTAGGGGTGGATGCAGTTATTTTTACTGTGTCGACCTTTTTTGTTTTAGCTGAAAGCGGAACTCTTTATTTGGTCGGACAGTTAGTTCATTGGATGGGAAAGGAAAAGAAATTATAATTTAAGGGATTTTACATAGAACGTAGAACAAAAGCGCCGAAGGCGCTTTTAAGGAACCTCCCACATAAAAATGCATAAATTGTAAAGGAGAAATACTTTGAATTATTGAAGTGTTTTAAATCATTTTATAAATCTAAAAAGGAGGAGTGGATGAATGGGATATATTATAGATATCTCGCATCATCAAGATCCAGCTAGGATAAATTATAAGGTCTTATGTAGGCAAGTAGATCTGGCTATTGTCCGAGTGCAGTTTGGTTCGCGTTTAATAGATCGGCATTATAGAACCCATATTCAAGAGATGAAAGCAAATGGAGTGCCCTTTGGAGTGTACGCTTGGGTTAGAGGGATCAGTGTAAGCGATATGGAAGTAGAAGCCACAGATTTTTATAATCGCTCTAAGAACTTAAACCCTGCGTTTTATGCAGTAGACGTAGAAGAAAAGAGCATGAGTAATATGCGCGCTGGAATCAAAGCTTATATCAATACACTTAGAAGCCTAACAAATAAAAAGATTGGTATTTATGTAGGACATCACTTGTATGAGTCTTTTAATTTAGATATGAATGAAGCAGATTTTGCATGGATTCCCCATTATGGGGTAAACAATGGTAGGGTTAACAGTACTCCGAAATACCCATGCGATCTTCACCAGTACACTAGCGTAGGCCGCTTAGATGGATACAAGGGAAATCTTGATTTCAATCGCCTTATGAATAAAAGAACTTTAGAGTTCTTTATCGGGGAAGCAAGTAACTTGCCAGAAGAGGAACCAAACAATCCAGGAGTGAACCTTCCTGTAAGTGAAATCATCTACACGATAAAAAAGGGTGATACTTTATGGGATATAGCAAAAGTGTATAATACTACAGTAAATGAACTTGTAAGCTACAATAATATTAAGAATGCTTACCTTATATACGCAGGTGATAAACTGAGAATTCCCATTTCAAGTGATACAATTTTATACACTGTAAAAAGAGGCGATACCTTTTATGGCATTGCTTATAGATATGGAACAACTGTAGATAAATTAGTCCGAGATAATAATATAGAAAATCGAAATTTAATTTATCCAGGGCAAGTAATTAAAGTTGTAAAATAGCTGTATGTAGTGGCTCATTGTTTAATTGAGCCACTCTTTTTTATGTTGCTTAATCGCTTGGACAGGATATGTGCTTGGCGCAATTGAGAATTATGAAAATTAGCAATCAAGCAATTGTTTGACTATCGTTTAATCATTGTTCGTAATTTCGAGGTCACAGGATCGTGCAAGTTCTTCGTAAATGTGTTTTGCTTCTAGGTCCTTAAAAAAGATTGGGAATTTTAGATTGTAATTACCCCACAATGTACAGGGGATCTTTGTGAAATAGAAGGTGCTAAACAGTATTTCTTGTGCTGTGATTTTCAGTGAAAATGGTAGAATTTCTTCTGTTAAAGGGAAGTAGATGCCATTATCATAATCTATGAAATCTAAAATTCGAAGGTCCTCTTGTGTTAAAAAGCTTTGAAGATTTTCTTTCTCATTCTCCTCTAATCTTCCATAATAAAAATCTACATATGCATGATCTTTATTTAAGTCGAAAGCTTTTTCTAAAAATTTGTCATACTGAGCTTTAATTCCGTAAAGAGTAAAGTAATGATAGTGATCAAAACCATCCTGTATATTATCAAAATGGATAAGTTCTTTCTTCATAAAGTCTTTTTTACTAATGGCTAATAATTTTTCTTTCATGATTTACCTCATCTTATTAAAATTATTTCTTTCCTATCTTATTATTACACATTACAAGATACAGATAAACAAAAAAAGCGCCGAAGCGCTATTCATCTACATAGTTGGTGTGTAAGGAATCAAATTGATCTTTGATTTCATCATTAAATAGCTGTATTTCCATTTGATTTCCAATATTAATTTTTGAAAAGTATTTTTTATTAGTGCTTTTAATTTTTTGTTGTTTTAATTCTTCTTTATTTTTCAATGAGAATACCTCCTTTTGGTATTAGTATTCGCCATTGAATATAGATTATTTTAATATCTTGAACATCGTTTAAAACATATTTTCCCCTATAGGCGAGCGTGGAGTTTTCCTGTCCAACCGTCCAACGAACCAACCGGCAAACTTTCAGGAGTTCCGCATTCGGCTTTGTGATTTTTCATAGCGAATTACATAAAATATGGTTTTGCTAAAAAGTATGAATCTCAAAAATAAAAAAGTCCCTAGACTAAAGTCTAGAGATTTAAGTTTGTTTTAAAATGTTTCCCAAAATGTCGTATCCTACGATTTTGACGCCTAGCTCTGCTAGGTGGGTAATCGCATCTAATTTTTTGATGTCCGCCTATTGCGGCTTGCCAGCTGATTAAAATATTGACTTCCCTAAATTATGATATAGGTTCAAAATAGCAGGGATTCGAACACCTCAGGTAATTTATAATATAATTATACAAGATAAGAGAGCAGAATTCAATAGCAAATTTAGAAAAAGGAATACCTGCAAGAGCATTAGAGTATAATGAAGATGAGCAAGAAATGTTAAAAGAAATGTTTCTATTAACATCAAAACCAATAATTTATATTCAGATTCTTACAGTTTAGAATATCCATGTTTT
>CAZVEI010000178.1:2625-4446 GCA_964626295.1 uncultured Alkalibaculum sp. | reverse complement strand
AGCAGAGGTGATCGCCTTGTCTTTTAGCAGATCAATTAGTAGTTTTGTTTTATTACTTTTATTTACATAATAAACCGATTGTTCGATAATATCTACAGTAGAGGATACTGGTGTGATCTCAATCTTAGCGGGATTTCTTAGTATAGAGCCTGAGAGTTTTGCTATTTCACTTGGCATAGTAGCGGAAAAAAACATAGATTGTCTTATCTGTGGTATGAATTTAATGATTTTTCTTACATCCTGAAGCATTCCCATATCTAACATCATATCTGCTTCGTCTAGAACAAAATACTCGATTTGTTTTAAAGAAATAAATCCTTGATGGATGAGGTCGAGTAGTCTTCCAGGTGTAGCTACGAGAATATCTACTCCTCGATTCAAGGTTTGAGTTTGAGGGTGTTGGGACACTCCGCCGAAAATGACAAGAGTCTTTAGTCCTAAGTACTTTCCATAAGTTTCGAAATTTTCTCCAATTTGAATGACTAGTTCTCTTGTAGGGGCTAGTATTAATGCTTTTATTTGTTTCTTACCTCTTGTGTTTCGTTTCTCATTAAAAAGACCTTGTAAAATGGGAATGGCAAAGGCAGCTGTTTTACCAGTACCTGTTTGAGCACAACCTAACAAATCTGTTCCTTTTAGCAAAATTGGAATTGCCTGTTCCTGAATTGGTGTAGCTTCTGAATACCCTACTTGCAGTAAGGATTTTTGAATTGGTTCTATTATATTTAGATTTTTAAATAACAATATTTTTCTCCTTTATTGTCTTACATTGTGTTTGGATTTTTACTGTGATAAATGTGCAATACATTATTATACATGAAATTATCCACTGTTACAAGTAATATTTTTGAGGAGAAAAGATTTATTGATGTAGTTTTTTGAAAATCACAAGTTGCAAATAGAAGGTATTTAAGTGTAGAATAACAGTATAACTTAAGGAGGTTTTAGATATGAAATATTTATGGACTACTATTCATGTTAAAGATATGAAAAAATCCCTTGAATTTTACCAAGAGGTAGTTGGACTACCTTTAAACAAAAGCTTTCCTGGGGGACCGGATATGGAATTTTCCTTTTTAGGAGATGGACAAACTCAAATAGAACTAATCTATGACAAAAATGCAAAAGAAGTTCAAATTGGAAAAGACATATCCTTAGGCTTTGAAGTAGAATCAGTAGATAAAATGATCGATTTCGTAAAGCAAAGGGGTATTGGCATTGTAGCAGGCCCAGTATCACCAAATCCTCATGTAAGGTTCTTCTTTGTGGAAGATCCTAATGGAGTAAGAATACAGTTTGTTGAAAATATGTAGCATTACCTAAAAAGTTTCATTAATAGTATTATTAATGAAACTTTTTAGTTTAATAGCAAATAGAAAGTAGATATAAAAGTATTAGACTTGGGGAGGATTTTTATGGCAAAGTATATGATGGCACTAGACGCAGGAACGACAAGTAATAGGTGTATTCTCTTTAATGAGAAAGGGCAGATCTGTAGCATTGCCCAGAAAGAGTTTACCCAATTTTTTCCAAAACCAGGCTGGGTTGAACACGACGCTAATGAAATTTGGTCTTCACAATTAGGCGTTGCTGTGGAAGCTATGAATAAAATAGGCGCAACAACAGCGCATATTGCAGCAATAGGTATTACAAACCAAAGAGAAACATCCATTGTATGGGACAAAAACACTGGAGAACCTATATATCACGCCATTGTTTGGCAATGTAGAAGAACTGCAAAGTACTGTGATTCTCTAAAAGAAAAAGGGTTAACAGATATTTTTAGAGCCAAAACGGGCCTTGTTATTGATGCCTATTTTT
>CAZVEI010000178.1:2280-2615 GCA_964626295.1 uncultured Alkalibaculum sp. | reverse complement strand
TCAGGAACAAAGGTAAAATGGATTTTAGACAATGTAGAAGGTGCAAGAGAAAGAGCGGAAAGAGGGGCGTTATTATTCGGTACTGTTGAAACGTGGCTTATTTGGAAGTTGACAAAGGGAAAAGTGCACGTAACGGACTACTCTAACGCTTCTCGCACACTGATGTTTAATATCAACGAGTTGAAATGGGATAAGGAGATTTTAGCGGAATTAGACATTCCAGAATGCATGCTTCCAGAGGTAAAACAATCAAGCTGTGTCTACGGTGAAACCGATCCATCATTTTTTGGTGGTCCTATAACCATATCTGGAGCAGCAGGTGATCAACAGGCAGC
>CAZVEI010000178.1:0-2270 GCA_964626295.1 uncultured Alkalibaculum sp. | reverse complement strand
TTTCATATTCCAAAGTCTATGCTGCCCAAAGTACGTCCATCCAGTTATGTATATGGATATACGGAAACAAGCGTGTTAGGGGGAAGTATTCCGATTACAGGTGCAGCAGGTGATCAACAGGCAGCCTTATTCGGACAGACGTGCTTTTCTGCTGGAGAAGCGAAAAACACATATGGAACAGGTTGTTTCCTACTTATGAATACAGGAGAGCAACCAGTATTTTCTAAAAACGGCCTAGTTACAACTATAGCATGGGGGATAGATGGAAAAGTAAATTATGCATTAGAGGGTTCTATATTCGTTGCAGGCGCTGCTATCCAGTGGTTGCGAGATGAACTACGCATTATCGATTCTTCAGCAGATTCAGAATACATGGCCACAAAAGTAAACGATACCAATGGTTGTTATGTAGTGCCAGCATTTACTGGTCTTGGCGCTCCTCACTGGGATGCATATGCAAGGGGCACAATCGTTGGACTTACTCGTGGAGTCAGCAAATATCACATTATACGTGCTACCCTTGATTCATTGACATATCAGGTGAATGACGTATTAAAGGCTATGGAAGCGGATTCTGGGATTTCTCTAAAAGCTCTAAAGGTTGATGGGGGAGCTAGTGAAAACAACTACTTAATGCAAACACAAGCTGATATTATTAATGCACCTGTAAATCGTCCCCAATGCGTGGAAACAACTGCTATGGGCGCTGCTTATTTAGCTGGTATAGCTGTTGGATATTGGGCAAATAAAGAAGAGGTCGTTAAAAACTGGTCTATTGATAAAACCTTTGAACCGGCAATTTGTGAAGAAGAGAGAGCGAGTAGATTAAAAGGGTGGAATAAAGCAGTTAAGTGTTCATATGGATGGGCAAAGGAAGATTAAATAATCTTCCTTTGAGTATTATTATCGATTATTACGTATAAGATAAATTGTAAATAAATATATTTGTAAAAATAGCTTGTAAGGTGGCTTTAGATTAAGTATAATTAATATTAATAATTTGAAGGGAGTTTCAAAATTTATGAAAAAAGAAAAAAACAAAAATCAAATTAAAATTGCCATTTTAGCTATATCTTCTGTACTTATGGCTTCTATGATGGCGTCAGCTATTTTAGCAGATATCTATATGAGTTATCCTACCGCAGATCCGTCATTGATTCAAATGATCATGACATTACCATCTTTAGTAGGAATGATATTTGCTATTGCTGCAGGTCCTCTTTCCGGGAAAATTGCCAAAAAAACAATTGTTTTAATAGGCCTTTTCTCTGGTTTCATCGGTGGTATGTCAGCGTATTTCTTCGGAGCTACTAGTGTTTACGTCTTATTATTAGCTAGCGCATTTATAGGGGTATGTCAAGGTATTAATTCTACTATGTCTATGGCGCTTATTGCGGATTATTTCGTAGGTGATGAGAGCAGCTCTTTAATGGGCTTGCAATCCGCTTTTGTCAATGGCGGTGGTATGGTCGTCATCTTTATATCTAGTCTTTTAGCTCGTTTAGGTTGGAAATCATCCTATCTTATATTTTTAATTTTTGTTCCAATAATCATACTTGTTGTGAAATTTTTACCTAATGATCCACCTGTTCAACAAGAGGGAGGCACTGGGGAAAAAGGCAAATTAAACGGAACGGTGTACTTTGCAGGTATCGTAACATTCCTTTTTGCAACTTTTATGTTTTCGTTTGCAACGAATGTAGCGATGTATGTAGTAAATAACGGTTTGGGTGATGCAACTACAGCAGGATTAGCCAATACCTTAATGTCTGCGGCAGGAACTGTTGCTGGTGTTGTTTATGGTTCTATAAAGAAAGGTTTGAAAAACAAAGTTATTCCTACAGCTATCTTACTTGCAGGAATAGGTTTACTTCTTGTTAATCTACTAGGCTCAGTAGCAAGTGTGTTTATCGCTGGAATGCTCGTCGGAACAGGTTTGTCTATGTTGATGCCAACAGCTATGTTTATTGCTTCTTCTGCTGTAGCACCTGCAATGAGCGCAAATGCTATTTCATTAATAAACGGTGCTTCTAATATTGGTATGTTCATTTCTCCATTTATTCTGAATCCCATTGCTAACAGCTTTGGTGGAGATGAAAGTTTTAAATTTTTAATATGTGGCATCGCTTTAATCATCTTAAGCGTCTTCGCGTTTATGAACAAATCAAAATTTGACATGACAGCTACTCAAAGTAAATAAAGAAAGTTCCTTTATTGTACATATCTCTGAACGAACCTAGGATAATATTCAATAAAAAATACCCACAGCA
>CAZVEI010000177.1:0-4516 GCA_964626295.1 uncultured Alkalibaculum sp. | reverse complement strand
TGGCTCATCGCTATCTAAATGCAAGTGAGGCACGATTTGATCCATTAGTAATAGAAAAAGAAATCCTACGGCAACGCCTACTGCTGCTGGTATAAAAGAAAGCTTGCCCATTCGCTCCGACATATCAATTGCCGGTATAATCAAAGACCAAACAGAAGCTGCTATCATTACTCCTGAAGCAAATCCTAAAAGTGCTTTTTGCACTAGAGGATTTATACGGTCTTTTAAAAAGAACACGCATCCTGCCCCAAGAGTAGTACCTATAAGGGGGATGAAAACTCCTAATATTGCTTTGTACATTTAATTCCTCCTACTTGAATTATAAGTAACCTAAAAGGTTTTATTTATAATCTAACATATAGAACATATGACTTACCAATTATTTCTTTAAAACAAATTCATTTATTACATGAGCTACTCCATCCTGGTCACAAGAAGTAGTAATGTAGTTAGCGTGTTTTTTAATTTCATCTGGAGCATTTTCCATTGCTACGCCTAAACCTGCTTCTTTAATCATAGACAGGTCATTATATCCGTCACCAATTGCGATGGTTTGAGCTATGTCAAAACCATAGTGTTCGCATAACTTTTGTATGGCAATTCCCTTTGTGGCTTTTTCGTCTACGAATTCTAAATAATAAGGCCTTGAAAAATGATGCACAATTCGCTTATCTATTTTATCTTTAAAATCATCTTGATATTTTGCTAATTTTTCATGGTCATCATACCATAAAACTTTTGTTATTTCAGCAGAAATCTCATTAATATTCTCTATTTTTATATAAGATGTATTAATGGACTTACTGTACTCTTTGGCCTTTTCACTTTCATTATTTATATATAACTTGTTGTCAGACCACACAATTATCGTTGTATCCCATTTAGAACCTAAATTGTACACCTCTTTTGCCAAATGTTTTGGTAGACTGCGCTCATACAAAATTTCTTTGCTCTTGCCCTTAATGATCATAGCTCCATTATACGTAATAAAGGGCAAGTCTCTATTAATTTCCTCATTTAAACTTTTAACCCCCTGAATAGGCCTTCCAGTACATATTACAAATACGATTCCTGCATCCACAGCTTTCTGTATCGCCTTTTTTGTTTTCTCCGTCAATATCCCTTGACTATTTAATAAAGTCCCATCAATATCAACTGCAATTAATTTATAATCCATATTCTTCTCCTCACTAGCAAACGATGCTACCTTAAATTCATGTAGTACTTTTAATTATATACTATTATTCTCCACAAATTTAATAAAAATTTCCAATTAAAAGAAAGGTAATCAGGCAGTTACCTGATCACCTTATTTAAAAATCTTATATCCATTGTTTTGCAAATGATTGTTGATTTCCTCTGAAGTTGTTTGTTCATCGTAAATGACTTCTATAGCTATTTTATCGCTGCTAAGCTGTGCTTCTTTTATGCCATTCATACTATACAATTGATGAATTACTCTGTCTTGGGTTTCTTGATCTACTATTCCATCTACACATAATCTTGTACTTTTCATAATTTACTTCCTCCTCAATTTATAATAGCCATTATTATTATCTCATTTTTAAATACGATCTATTCAAAATCCTTTTCATTATGTAATCTCATATGAAATATGGTATTATATTGATGATATAAAAAGAGATACGAGGTAAATAATGATAAAATTTGAAAAAAACACACAATTAGATACTGGAATGCGAAATCTTATACTTTCTATGATGGAGGTAAGTGAATACCTAGAGGAGGTTCTTCATTACACAGAGAGAATTTTAACGCCAAAAATGGAAAGGGATTTAATTAAAATATTGCAAAAATACCATGTTCCACATAATAACTTAAAATACGATGTAAAAAGATTAACACATAATCCTTATTACAAAAACATTAAACTAGATGATGTACACACAGACACAGTATGGTATGAAAAAAACCTTATTAAAAAAAGGACATTAATGAGCATGAACTTTCACAAATCTTTAGGTAAATACCTTTTTCACTATCACCCTATTGGGTATTTTGAAAGCGACGTGTACTTACCTGCACTAAAAGAAAGTGAAGATAAAGTTTGGATGTCTCCTGCTATTAGTGAAATCGAAAGTATGAATGATGGAATACAAAATGGCCATGGAAAATGTATGACTATGGGCTTAGGTATTGGTGTCCTTCCCTACCTTTGGCTATTAAAAGAGGAAGTAGAAAGCGTGACTATTGTGGAATTTAATAGTGATGTCATCAATTTATTCGAAAAATACATCCGCCCACAGTTTCCAAGAGATAAGAAATTAGAAATCATACATGGCAATGGACTAGATTATTACAACGAAGGATTTTTAAATCAATTTGATTATGTATACGTTGACTTTTGGGAATCTAATGAAGATGGCTTAGAATACTACACAAAGCTTATGGAGAAAAAAGTAGACTACAAAAATATAGACTTTTGGATAGAGGACTCTATGCTTTCCGATGTAAAATACATCGTAGCCCCATACCTAAACATACTCTACCAAGGAAAAAGCATAGGGGATTACATCTCTTCACTAGAAGGACTAGACAAGACAATCGCCAAAAAGACCAATCGCTACTTTAAATCGAGAAACGATGTAATTACTACAGACGAGGAACTATTGCATTTAATTCATAGTAGAGAGGTTATAAGAGAGATTTTGGCACAATGATTTAAGGTGGTAAGCAAATATGCGACTTGCGTCGCAATGAATAATGAACAATAAAAGAAGAGTTTATGAAAATTCGCATATTTGTACTGTTCAATGTTCAATCATCATTTTTTCATTGTTCATTTAGCCTCTGTTTTTGTTCATTATACACACAAGGCATTCCGTTCATTTAACATTATTCATTAGAGTAAAGCCACCACCAGTGGCATAGGTGGTTTTGCTTACTACCTTGAAGCTTACCACCTGACCACCTTATTTAATAATCACTTTAATCATTGCCTTCGTATTCAATTCAAAGGCGCTTTCTGGTTGATGTGATCTAATTTCTTCATCATAGTATACTTCTTTATAGTCATTGAAAATCTCCTCTTCTGTATAGCCCTTTTTATGCAACTTTAGGACCAAATCTGCACTTTCTCTTACAGCCTTAATACACTTTTCCCAGTAGTCCTCAGGATCCGCAGTTATAAAACCAGTATGAGGAGATATAATGTATTTTGATTGGGTCTGTCTGCACTTTGCAATGGAATCTATAGTTTGATCATAGCTGATAATAAAAGTAGGGTTTATTTCACCTGAAGATTTTAAGGTACCTGAAGTTTCGCTTGCCATAAGAATTTCACCACCTATAAGAAAAGATAAAGAACACTTGGTGTGTCCTGGTGTTTCTAGAACCTTAATGTCTATACCACCTAAATCTATTGTTTCCTGGTCAAAAATAGCTTGATCTACCTTCATGTAATCATTATTGTACTCTATGACTTTTTCTATATTGTAATGCCTAGTAGCTTCCTTACTAAGTTCTTTAATAGTCTTTAAAGCATTTTCTCTTGATAGTATATATTGCGCATGGAGTGCTCCTAACACCTTTACACTAGGCCATATCTGCTTTATATACGGCATAGCACCTATATGATCATAATGGGAGTGACTAAGAAATAGATAGTCTAAAGATTTATTATCCCCTAAAATCTTTTTTATATTTTCAATAAGCCCTTCAGCACAATAAGCCATGCCACAATCTATTAGTGCTACTTCTTCCTCGCCAATTACTAAAACAGAACTACCACTTCCCTTTCCATAAGATACGTCTATTACCTTATCCTTTAAATCCATCCTATCTGCTCCTTTATCTAACAATTGTACTCTATAAATTTATATTCACAATTCATATTATAACTTATTAATAGATCATTGGAGAAGATTTTTATCAATTATCATTTTTTTGCATGACTATGCAATTTTAAAATATTATATAAATGAACATTTTTATAATATATTTATTGACACAAAGATTAATTTTAATTATAATTAAATATATAATTTATTGGTTGATAATAAAATTTCAATTATGTAGGAGGATGAATATGTCAGAAAAAAAGAACTTAGCTCAAGAAAGATCTCAAATTTACAGTGCCTTCTTTAATAACAAATTGCCAAAGCGTTTGCCTGTGGAGCCAGCTTTTCCTAATTCCATTATTGCAGAATATGGTGGGCTTGATCCAATATCTTACCAATACGATTTTACCTTGTTAGCAAAACCTGCTGAGGCCCTTTGTGAAAAAATTTATTCAGATGCTTGCCCATATGCATTTAATTCAAAAGTTTGGATACTATCCAGGTAGCCCTGTAGGATCTTTTAGCTGTGCCGAAGCACCTTTAGATTTTGTAGCAGATCAGCTAAGAAGTTTTTCAGGAATGAGCATTTATTTAAGAAGAAGCAGAAACTTAGTAAAAGAAGCTTGTGAAGTTGTTCTTCCACTAGTATTTGCATGAGGAGTAACTGCTAACCCACATCCTGAAGGCGGCGTTTTCCTTCCTTTACATATGCCTAC
>CAZVEI010000176.1:0-4531 GCA_964626295.1 uncultured Alkalibaculum sp. | reverse complement strand
TTCAGGAGTTATCTCTGAAGTAATCGCGTAATAAAAAAGGGCTAAGCCCTTTTTTTAATTTAACATTGTTTTTCGGCTCTCCGCATCCTGTTCTCAGCTAAAAATGAAAGAAACGATAAGTGGATTTTAACGAATAAGCATACATTTCGAAAAAATAAAAAATTCTTTTAAAAAAACTTGTGTCAAAGTCCTAATTGTTATATAATATGTAAGCTGTGACAAATGCGATGAAGCGAAAGGTTGCTATTTCATGGGGAATTTTCGCGGAGTAGTCCAGATCATGAATCGGGCGACGTTATTTTTGGGGAAATTCATTATTTTTTAATAATGAAACACCAGGCAAGGTGTTCCTAAGAGTATAAGTCGTACCTAAGAAAAATTTTCGAGGAGGGGAATTTAGGTATGGCAAAACAAAAAATTAGAATTAGACTTAAAGCGTATGATCACAAGGTATTAGATCAATCTGCTTTAAAAATTGTGGAAACAGCAAAGAGAACTGGTGCTGAGGTATCAGGTCCTGTGCCATTGCCAACGGATAAAGAAATCATCACTATTCTTAGAGCAGTTCATAAGTACAAAGACTCTAGAGAACAATTTGAAATGAGAACACATAAAAGATTAGTCGATATCTTAAATCCAACACCAAAGACAGTAGATGCTCTTATGAGATTAGATTTACCTGCAGGTGTCGACATTGAAATAAAACTATAAGAAAAGGTATTATGATTGCCATGAGCAATCCGCTAATATAGGAGGTGTAACGATTGAAGAAAGCTATTATTGGTAAAAAGGTAGGAATGACTCAAATATTTGACGCTGAAGGCCAAATGGTACCAGTTACAGTTTTAGAAGCTGGTCCTTGTAAAGTAGTACAAATCAAAAATCAAGAAGTAGATGGTTATAATGCCCTTCAAATTGGTTATAAACAGGTGAAGGAAAGCAAAGTAACAAGACCTATAAAAGGTCATTTTGATAGAGTAAACGTCGATTACATGAAAGTGTTAAGAGAGTTTAAGTTAGAAGATACTTCTGCGTATGAAGTTGGTCAAGAAATAAAGGCAGACTTATTTGAAGTTGGAGATAAAATTGACGTAACAGGTACTTCTAAAGGTAAAGGTTTTGCAGGTGTTATAAAAAGACATGGTCAATCTAGAGGGCCTATGAAGCACGGTTCTAAATACCACAGAAGCCCAGGCTCAATGGGTGGTTCATCTAGCCCTTCAAGAGTTCGAAAAGGTAAAAAATTACCAGGACAAATGGGTAGTGAAAGAGTTACTGTTCAAAATTTAGAAGTAGTCCGAGTAGACGCTGACAGAAACTTATTACTTGTTAAAGGTGCAGTTCCAGGAATTCGAGGAAGTGTAGTCACTATCAAGAATTCAGTTAAAAGCTCAAAGTAATATAAGGAAGGAGGACTAGGAATGGCAAAAGTTGATGTTTTAAATATTAAAGGTGAAAAAGTTGAAGAAATGATTTTAAACGATGATGTTTTTGCAATTGAACCGAATGAAGCCGTTGTGCATCAAGTAGTGGTAGCTCAACTTGCAAACAAAAGACAAGGTACTCAATCAACAAAGACAAGATCAGAAGTAAGAGGCGGCGGAAGAAAGCCTTGGAAACAAAAAGGAACAGGTCGTGCAAGAGCAGGTAGCATCCGTTCACCATTATGGAAGGGTGGCGGTGTTATATTCGCTCCAAAGCCAAGAGATTATTCACAAAAAGTAAACAAAAAAATGAAGAGATTAGCAATGAAATCTGTATTGTCTTCAAAAGTATTAGATAACGAACTAATTGTATTAGATAGTTTAAATTTTGATGCTCCAAAGACAAAAAATATGGTTGAAGTGTTAAAGAACATTAATGCAAACAAAGCGTTGATTGTCATAGCAAGCAACGATGAAAATGTATATAGATCAGCTAGAAATATTCCTGAAATCGCAACAGCAACAGTTGATAGCTTAAATGTTTACGATATGTTGAAATACTATCAATTGGTTGTGACAAAAGAAGCTGCTCAAAAAATCGAGGAGGTGTACGCGTAATGTTGAATCCTCATGATATTATCGTTAAGCCAATCGTTACTGAAAAAAGCATGGATGACATGGCTGAAAAGAAATACACTTTTAAAGTAATGAAAAAAGCGAATAAAGTTCAAATTGCAAATGCAGTAGAAGCTGTGTTCGACGTAAAAGTAGAAAAAGTATATACAATGAATATGACTGGCAAGAAAAAACGTATGGGTAAATTCGTTGGAAAAAGATCTGATTGGAAAAAAGCAATTGTTAAATTAACAGAAGATAGCAAAGAAATTCAATTCTTTGAAGGTCTCTAAAAATCGAATGATCTATAGCACAAGGAGGTAAGAAGAAATGGGTATAAAAGTATACAAACCTACTTCCCCAGCTAGAAGAAACATGAGCGTTAGTACATTTGAAGAAATTACTACTGACACTCCTGAAAAAAGCTTACTAGCTCCCTTATTTAAAAGGGCTGGAAGAAATGATAACGGAAAAATCACTGTCAGACACAGAGGCGGTGGAGAAAAAAGAAAGTATAGAATTATTGATTTCAAGAGAAATAAAGATGGTGTTCCTGCAAAGGTAGCAACAATTGAATACGATCCAAACAGAACATCTAATATTGCATTACTACATTATGTAGATGGTGAAAAGAGATACATCATTGCTCCTGTAAACTTACATGTAGGTGATACAGTAGTCTCAGGTCCAGAAGCTGATATCAGAATTGGTAACGCATTGCCACTAGCAAATATCCCAGTAGGTACAACTGTTCACAATATCGAATTAAAAGTAGGTAAGGGTGGGCAAATGGTAAGATCAGCTGGTGCTTCTGCTCAGTTAATGGCAAAAGAAGGCAATTATGCTATTTTAAGATTACCATCTGGCGAAATGAGAATGGTTCGAAAAGAATGTAGAGCGACTGTAGGACAAGTAGGTAATACAGACCACAGTAATCTTACAATAGGTAAGGCTGGACGTGTAAGACATATGGGTATTAGACCAACTGTAAGAGGTTCTGTAATGAATCCTAACGATCACCCTCACGGTGGTGGTGAAGGAAAAGCTCCAATCGGACGACCAGGTCCATCAACTCCATGGGGTAAGCCTGCACTTGGATACAAGACGAGAAAGAAAAATAAACCATCCGATAAGTATATCGTTAGAGGTAGAAAAAAATAGCACTGAGAGGAGGTAACTAGCCCATGAGTAGATCGGTAAAGAAGGGCCCTTTTGTACAAGAAAGACTCTTAAAGAGAATTGTAGAAATGAACGAAAAGAATGAAAAGAAAGTTATTAAAACTTGGTCAAGAAGTTCAACGATTTTTCCACAAATGATAGGTCATACTATCGCAGTTTACGATGGAAGAAAACACGTTCCTGTTTATATATCTGAAGATATGGTAGGTCACAAATTAGGTGAATTTGCTCCTACTAGAACATTTAGAGGTCATGCAGGAGAAAGAGCTTCAGGTGTTAGAAAATAAGGTTTGGAAGGAGGTATACTAATTGGAAGCTAGAGCTACTGTTAAATATATAGGGATTCCCCCTAGAAAAGCTAAATTAGTTATCGATTTAATTAGAGGGAAAAAGCTAGGTGAAGCGTTAAATATATTGGCATTGACACCAAACAAATCAGCAAAGGTCGTAGAAAAATTAGTAAAATCTGCTGCTGCAAATGCTGAAAACAATTATGATATGGATCCTGCAAACTTGTATATCGCTGAGATTTGTGCGAATCAAGGGCCTACCTTAAAGAGATTCAGAGCAGGTTCTATGGGTAGAGCAAGCGTAATTAAAAAGAGAAGCAGTCATATATCGGTTGTATTAAAAGAAAAAGAGTGAGGAGGGGATAATTAGTGGGTCAAAAGGTAAATCCGCATGGATTAAGAGTTGGAGTTATAAAAGACTGGAATACTAGATGGTATGCGAAAGATAAAGATTTTGCAGACTTGTTAATAGAAGATAATCAAATTAGAAAGTTTATCAAGAAAACACAATTTCAAGCAGGTGTCTCTAAAATTGAAATTGAAAGATACGCAAATAGAGTTAAAATCCACATTTATACAGCTAAGCCAGGTATGATTATCGGTAAAGGTGGAGCTGGTATTGAAGCTCTTAGACAAGAAATTGCCAAGAAAACGGGAAAGAATATTTTCATCAATATCGTAGAAGTAAAGCATGTAGATGTTGACGCCCAACTAGTTGCAGAAAACATTGCATCTCAAATTGAAAGAAGAGTTTCTTTCAGAAGAGCTATGAAACAAGCAATCAGCAGAGCTATGAGATTTGGTGCTCTAGGTATCAAAACAGGCATATCAGGACGTTTAAATGGTGCTGAAATGGCAAGAAAAGAACATTATAATGAAGGCAATGTGCCACTTCATACACTTAGAGCAGATATCGAGTACGGTTTTGCAGAAGCAAACACAACTTATGGAAAAATTGGAATAAAAGTATGGATAAATAAAGGAGAAGTTCTTCCTGAGAAAAAGGTTAGCAAGAAGAACTAA
>CAZVEI010000175.1:3320-4538 GCA_964626295.1 uncultured Alkalibaculum sp. | reverse complement strand
GTGATTTTTTCCTTTCCTGCTTTAGGGAGTCTTGCCATTTCAGCTATTACTGCTATGGACTACCCCTTGATACAGGGCTTTGTCCTATGGATTGCCATGATCTATATGTTAGTTAACTTAGCAGTTGATTTTTCTTATAATTCCCTAGACCCACGCCTAAGGAAAGGAGCGTAGACTATGAGCAATAGCAAACGGCAGTTTGTCGTGTTCTTAATATTAATTCTAGGTATTGTGGCAGTTGCAATTTTTGCCCCAGTATTAGCCACTCATGATCCTCAGCAGGCAATCCTTACAGACGCCACTCAGGCACCTACTAGTGAACATTGGTTTGGCACAGATCGCATGGGTCGAGATCTGTTCTCACGGGTTGTTTATGGAACTCGAACATCCCTGTCATCAACGCTGCTTCTTGTGCTCAGTATCTTTACCGTAGGAGGTGCACTGGGTATTGTGGCAGGCTATGCAGGTGGAGTAGTAGATGCGGTTATTATGCGCATTTCCGATATGATGGTTTCATTTCCAGGGATGGCATTGGCTATAGCTATGGCTGGAATAATGGGACCTAGCATCACCAATGCGGTTATCGCAATCACTATGGTCAGTTGGACCAAATATGCTCGCTTGGCCCGGAGCTTAGTACTAAAAACCAAGTACGAGGATTATGTGTTGGCAGCGAGGATTTCTGGTACTAGAACTTGCCACATTCTTTGGCGGTACATGGTACCTTCGGCCTTGCCTACATTAGTCATTACTGCAGCTACTGATATGGGTGGTATGATGCTAGAGCTAGCTGCCTTCTCCTTTCTAGGATTAGGTGCTCAATCAACTTCCATTGAATGGGGCTATATGCTTAATGAAGGAAGGGCGTATATGGAATCAGCTCCATGGCTGATGATTTATCCTGGTCTTGCCATTTTTATCACTGTGGTTGCATTCAATCTATTAGGTGACAGCCTACGGGATATTCTTGACCCGCAGGATGTCAATAATAAACGATGTTTTAGCAAGAAAGAAAAAAATGAAAGTAAAATACATAAGAAAAACGATTGTAAAAAGGGAGAAATTATTTATGAAAAATTGGTTTAAAGGTTCAGTTATTTTACTGGCAACACTAATTATAGCAGCAACTTTTGCTGGTTGTGGCAATAACAACGATCCCAACTCTAATGGAGATGGTGCATCAAAAAAGGATAGTCAAGAAAAGATAACACACCTAAA
>CAZVEI010000175.1:0-3310 GCA_964626295.1 uncultured Alkalibaculum sp. | reverse complement strand
TCGGTGTTTATAATTATTCAGATTCATTAGATCCTGCTACAAATACGAACTCTAGTTGGGCAGGAATGCGCTTCGGTATTACTGAGTCCCTGTTTAAATTTAACGACCAGGTTGTAGCAGAACCTAATCTTGTGGATAGCTATGATATCTCTGATGATTTTCGTACTTGGACTTTACATATTAAAGATGGTGTGAAATTCTCTAACGGTAATGACATGACTCCTTCTGCTGTAAAGGCTTCTATAGAGAGACTATATGCCGAGACGGACGCATCTCAAGGAGGAGAGGGAAACTCCATTCCACAGAGCTATCTTGTTTATGAATCTGTTTCCGCCGATGATGCAGCTGGTACGGTAACCATCGTTTGTGAGGGTCCTACCTCTAATATTCCTGGGATCCTTGCATATCCATACTTTGCTATCATAGATGCCTCTGTAGCAGATCAAGATATTGTCGGAACGGGTCCTTATAAGGTTGATAAATTTAACCCTGGTATTAATGTAGAGATGTCAGTTAATGAGCATTACTGGAATGGTAAAGTACCTTATGAAACTGTTAACATCATGTTTATTGATGATAGTTCTACTAAGTCTATGGCATTAAAGAGTGGAGATATAGATTTAACAGAGAATATTACTACCGTTAGTGATTTGGAATCTCTGTCTGAGGATAGCGATTATTACGTATCTACAGCAGCTGGTGTGCGTACGGCTAATTCCTATATGAATTTTAAGGGTGCCTTAGAAAATGAGGCATTGCGTCAGGCAATCATAACGGCTCTTGATATGGATACTATGTGTAATATCACTGTAGGTGGAATGTACACATCTGGTTTTTCAGTGCTGCCATCCTCTTTGGCTTACAATTATGACAAACTGAATAATCCGTTTTCCTTCAATAAGGAAAACGCCATCAAAATACTGGATGATGCGGGAATCATCGATAGTGACGGTGACGGTTGGAGAGAGTTAGATGGGCAAAACATTGATTTAGATTCCGTAACATTTACAAGCCGTAATCTCAACGAATTTGCAGAGGCTAGTGCCTTATTATTGAAAGAAATCGGCATTAAAGTGACGGTAAATATTCGTGACTATGATACGGCCTTGGCTCTGCTCAATGCCGGTGAATTTGACCTATGGACATGTAACACTCTTACCGTAGGCGTAGGAGACCCACAAGATTATTTAAGCAACTGGTATTCCAAGAACTCTAGTAATTTTGGATACTATTCGAGTTCCAAATACGATGAGATTTTCGAAGAGTTAATGGTAGAGATGGAGGATGACCGCCGCCTAGAGCTCATCACTGAGCTGCAACAAATTATTATTGATGATGCAGCTACCATTGTATACGGTTATTATAATAGCCGTATGTTCAGTGATGTTAGCAAAGTAACTGATGCGGATATTGCAACCATTGACTACTATTGGTTGACTACAGATATTAAGCCAGCGAGGTGATGTTATGCTTGAATACCAGGGTGTAACCGTTGTTTATGATGATAACCAGCCATCTCTTTTAGATTTTACATTAAAGATGAAAAAAAATGAGATTGTGGCCCTAGTAGGGGAGAGCGGAAGCGGGAAGACTACCGCTATCCGTGCTGCAATGGGATTACTGCCAGGTAGCGGTCAGATTGTAAAAGGGGATATCCGTTTTGACGGACAATCTCTTTTATATCTTACGAACAATGAGTGGCGAGCCTTAAGAGGTGGCAGCATGTCTATGATCTTTCAAGATTCGGGAACTATGCTTAACCCTATACGCACTATCAGCAGTCAATTTGTAGAATATATTCGCACTCATGAGCAAAAATCCAAAAATGAGGCTTGGGAAATGGGTTGGATGATGTTGGAACGGATGGGATTACCTCATAGTAAGACAATTATGAAATCCTATCCTTTCCAACTTTCCGGTGGTATGCGCCAACGGGTGGGTATTGCCATGGCTATGGTATTCCAACCCCGTATTTTATTGGCAGATGAACCTACTAGCGCCTTAGATGTCACAACTCAGTCTCAGATTGTACAAGAGATGATGGGTTTGCGGGAGAAATTTGGCACTTCTATACTGCTAGTAACCCATAACTTAGGAGTAGCTGCCTACATGGCGGATCGAATTTTTGTAATGTCTCAGGGCAGTATCGTCGATCAAGGCGATCGTCATACTATTTTAGAGCACCCTATTGCTGATTATACTCGTGATTTATTGGAATCAGTACCGTCAATGAGGGGGAAACGATATGTCTGAAGTAATATTAGAGGGTCGCGGTCTAACTCGGCGTTACAAAACAGATACCGGCCGGATTCTAACGGCCTGTAATGAAGTGGATTTGACGCTCCACAAAGGCAAGACTTTGGGAATTGTGGGAGAAAGCGGTTGTGGAAAAAGCACCCTACTACGGATGGTAACCCAACTAGAGAAGCCAGATGAGGGGAGATTGTTTTATTGTGGGAAGGATATCACCTCTTTAAAGGGAGAGGCACTGCGCAAGAACCGTCAGCATATTCAAATGGTGTTTCAGGACTCTACTGCTGCCTTTTTTCCTAGAATGAAAGTTTCAGAGGCTATCAGTGAACCCTTGCGTAATTTTAAACGCCTTTCACAAAAGGAAGTAGATAGGCAGGTGGCTAGGTTGCTAGAGTTGGTTGAGTTACCAGAGAACTTTGCGGAGCGTTATCCTCACTCTATGAGCGGAGGTCAAAGGCAACGACTTGGTATTGCTCGATCTCTAGCGCTGAATCCAGATGTTTTGGTCTGTGATGAGGCCACTTCTGCACTGGATGTTTCTGTCCAACGACGAATTATACAGCTTTTGACGGAGATTCAACAACAGCGAAAGCTTTCTATTATCTTTGTCTGTCATGATTTGGCATTGGTACAATCTATATCTCATCAAGTCATGGTCATGTATCTGGGGAGTGTTGTGGAGACCTTGCCGGGCTGTCAGGTTTGGGATCGAGTTTGCCATCCATATTCTAAGGCACTTTTGGGATCTGTTTTTGCAATTGATATGGATTTTGATAAACCTCTAAGCGGGTTAGAGGGGGATATTCCTAGTCCATTGAATTTACCTAAAGGCTGCCCATTTCACACGCGCTGTCCTCAGTGTATGGATCTGTGTCAACAGGAACAGCCAGTTCTGAGGATAATTGGCCCAAATCATCAAGTGGCTTGTCATCTATATTTTAATGAAGATAAGGAGTGTATATAACAATGATTATTTGTAATCACGAATTGCAACCTGGAGAGAAAAAAAGATGTAAGCTGGTGGTAAATGAGCGTATACAAATCCCTTTGTGGCTAG
>CAZVEI010000174.1:2543-4548 GCA_964626295.1 uncultured Alkalibaculum sp. | reverse complement strand
ATATTCTAGTATGTTTGGCTGTATGGAGTGCTACTCGTGCTAAATCAGAAAGTGCTAAGTTAATTATGGTCTTTTGGTGTATCTATTCCTTCGTTGCATTGGGCTTCGAGCATAGTGTTGCTAATATGAGCACTTTAACTATGGGACTATTAAATCCAGCTGGTCATGCTATAACCTTATCTGGTTACTTCTACAATCTCTTTTTTGTTACTATAGGTAATATGATTGGTGGTATCGTTTTTGTAGCTCTTCCTTATCTTTCTATAGCTCGTGATACGAAAAAATCAGAATCTGTTGAAAGCAATTAAAAGATTGTAAATTTGCAATTATATCACAAATAATACTTAGTAGTTCGTTAATAATAGTTTCATATAAAAGTACCAGTGTAAATATGTAATCGATTGACACTGGTACTCTTGTTATATTTTAATCACAACGCTCTCATCCTGATTTAAACAGACTAATTGCAATATAGCAATTAGTCTGTTCTCTTATCACCCCAAAGAGAATAGATTAACCATTCCAGGACCAGTGTGGCTACCAATAGTCGTTCCAATATTGGATAGTTGAACTTTGACGTTTAACTTATAGACCTAATAGCTTTTATCATTATGCCCTTTGCAAGACGGTTCCTTTTGCAATTTAATACGATCAAAACTGCCATCTATTCCATCATATTGCAACATTACTCCATCTAGTGTCTCTTTCATTCCTAGAAGGATCTTTATGCACTCATTTGCCTGTAAACAACCAATTACCCCTGCCGTTACGCCAATAATTGGAACTGGAGTTTGTAGTTTCATGTTTTCAAAACCCATACACTCTAGACAAGCGCTCTCCCGTTTAATATTCATAATCCAACCATAAAACCCCTGTACGCCTGCCTCTACTAATGGAATATTCTGTTTTAAACATTCTCTACCTACTATAATCCTCGTTTCAATATTATCTACACAATCAACAACTACATCTGCGCCTTCAATGATTTTGCCTGTATTTTTTTCGTCTAGCTTTTCGTTAACCTCAACAAACTCAACTTCACTATTAAGTGCGTAAAGCTTGTCTTTTGCTGACTCAGTCTTTAGCCTTCCTACATCCCCTTCTCCATGAAGAAACTGGCGATTTAAGTTCGACTCACTTACCTCATCACAGTCAATAAGAACCAGTTTACCTACCCCTGCAAGGGTCAAATACGTTAGCATAGGGCTTCCAAGTCCTCCACATCCAATTACTACGACAGTTGATTTTTCAAGTTTCTCCTGTCCTCTTTGCCCAACCTCTTCCATAATCATTTGGCGTTCATATTTCATTTTACTACCTCCTAAGTAAGATTAAATAGATTTCGTTATTTTCGTACTAGCAAAGTATAAATAGAACCACCTCTCCTTATATATTTAAATGATTATTAATATCATTATATCAAAAAACACATAAAACCCAAAAATATATGACAAAACTTCTTTAGATATGGTATAGTCACAGAAAAGAATAACAAATCAATATAATTGAAGTGCAAATAATAATATAAGATTATTTGTAAGAGGAGGAAAACCCATGTTTGATTTTTATAAAAATAAAAATGACAAAGTTATCAATATTAATGATTTAGACAGCCTTATAGGAAAAATTGAATTAATAGATATTAGAGAACCTGATGAATATAAAAATGGGACTTTAGAAACTGCTAAAAACATTCCTATGGTGGATTTATTAAAAGATCCTGATAAATATTTAGACGAGGATCAAACCTATTATATTATGTGCCAATCAGGCAGAAGAAGCAGCAAAACTACAAAAGAACTTATAGATCAGGGTTTTCATGCCATTGATGTAACAGGTGGAATAGGCTCTTATATCGGAAATAAGAGGAAAGTATAAAGGGTCATTTTTAGGTGTACTATGGTCTTTTATAAATCCACTTCTAATGGTTTTAGTATATGCTATTGTATTTCCATATATAATGAGGATACAGCAGGAAAATTATTTAATTTTCTTAATAGCTGCA
>CAZVEI010000174.1:0-2533 GCA_964626295.1 uncultured Alkalibaculum sp. | reverse complement strand
ATAACCACAAAAAACTTATGGTTTATGTTTCTTGTGGTTGTTTATTTATGCTACATTTATTGTATTAAAATACTTATTCTATTCAGCCGCCTCCTACAGGTGGGAAAATGGCCAATATATCTCCCTCTTTTATATAATCATCTAATTTAGAATGTCGTCCATTAATTAGATAGATTGCAACTTCTTCATGAGGAATTTTAAAGTAATCAAGTACTTCATATGCATTTTTATAGTCCTTTGAATCTAAAAAGTATACCTTTTCTCTTCCCTCTCTAAATGTTGCAAAAAGCCTTATTTCAATCATCTGCATTCCCTCCCAACATATAAAATTAGAAAACATCCCAACAAACATCTTTCCTGTAGAAAGAATGTTTGTTGGGATATAAAATATATTTACGCGAGATGCTATTTATCCATTAATTCTATAAACCAAGGCGTGCTAGCGTCTCTTCAGTTGGAAATGCATTTTCCCATCCACGTGCTTTATAGTATTGAGGTAAAGTAATCTCTATTTGACTGACCATGCCTTTTGATGGTCCGTCTGAGATAGGCTGTTCTGTTAAACGCTTTGGCAATCCGTCATCTTCTGGTTTCATTCCAGCAGCCTTATTAAACATACGTTCAATATTGTAAATTCTCTCTCCCACAACCATAAGTTCTTCTGGTGTGTAGTCTGTTCCCGTTCCTGCATTTAATAGAGCTGCATAACTATCTGCGCCTAATGCAAAAGATGAGAATAAACACAATCCCATAGAATCGATAACTGCTGTTAGATCTTGGAAGATCATACTTAGCTGAGCTTTTCCTTCTATTGTGGTACGATCAGCAGGACTTGGAAGCCCTAAAACTTCTGGAGATATAGTGTAACCACGAACGTGACATCCACCTCTATTGCTAGTAGCGTACGTTATACCAATTCCTTGGATTCCTCTAGCATCGTAAGCTGGTATTTCTAATTTTTTTACAGTCATAGAAATTTCAGGATGGCCATAATGTTCACATAGTCTCATAGAGCCATCTGCCATCAATTTTGCTAATGGGTTTTTGCCTTCTCCCATTCTTCTAGTCCATTCCACAATAGCTTCAGAGCTTCCCCATGCTAGTGGAACGCCATCACATTCTTCTTCTTTGATATAACCTTTATCGTAAAGTTCCATAGCAGCTGCAATAGTACATGGTGTTGAAATCGCATCTAATCCATATTCGTTGCATAGATAATTTGCTTCATTAATAGCTTCTAAGTCATTTATGTCGCAATTACTTCCATATGCCCATAGAGGTTCATACTCTGGTCCACCTGTTATCTTACCTTTTAGATCTATAATACGACCACAACCAATAGGACATCTATGACAGAAACCTTGTTTAACAAGGTGATTCTCTTTTAGAGTTTCACCAGATATATCATCGGCTTTGTCATAGTAAGATCCTTCTCCCCAGTTTTTAACTGGAAGTGAGCCTGTATTGTTGACAATATTAACTAGAACTGCAGTACCATAAGTTGGAAGACCGCCACTTGTTACGCCATTTTCCTTAATTAATTTCATACATCCTTTTGTAGTTTCTTTTAACTTATCTGCATTAAATGGTTCAATGACCTTTTTAGTAGCGCTAACTGTAATAGCCTTTAAGTTCTTTGAACCCATAACAGCGCCTACGCCACTTCTACCTGCTGCACGGTGTTTGTCGTTCATAATAGCTGCTAATAATGATAAATTTTCACCAGCTGGCCCAATATTAAGAACAGAACATTGTGTATGGATTTCTTTTAGCTTATCGTCTACTTCTTCACTAAGCATTCCCATATACTCATCTGCAGGAAGTATTTCGATTTTGTCATCCTCGACGTTTATGTACACAGGTTTTTCAGATTTGCCTTCGACGATTAGTCCATCCCAACCAGCGTATTTTAGCTTTGCACCCCAGATACCGCCAGAGTTTGAACTTGCGATCATGTTATTTAAAGGAGACTTTGTTACAACCATGTAACGTCCTGAAGTAGGTGATGATGTACCTGTCATAGGTCCAGTCATGTAAACGATTTTGTTTTGCTCAGATAAAGGATCTACTGTAGCAATTCCCTCATCATAAATGATTTTTGTCGCTAACCCTCTTCCGCCAACAAACTTCTTTGCTAACTCAAAATCAAGTTCTTCTGTTTGAATCATTCCTGTTGAGAGATTGATTCTAGCCAGTTTCCCATTGTAAGCAGTTTTCATAAAAAATAACCCCCTTTGATTTTGCACTCATTCTATGCATGAGTGCTTGCTGATAAAACAACAAACAAACTACATAGAATCCTTTCCAATCACGGGAGGCATTAATTTAACGGTTAATACCCAATGGTTATATTTCCTAATAATATAACTCGGATTCTTTATATGTACTTATATTATAGCATACAATTCATATTCTTTCAAGATTCATAATAATCGTTTTATGCTCTAGAAATCTACTTTTTTTCCTTCGTAAGCATATTCAAACAATTTTTTCATTTCTGCTACAGATATTTCTCTAGGATTTGTTCCTGTAC
>CAZVEI010000173.1:4316-4549 GCA_964626295.1 uncultured Alkalibaculum sp. | reverse complement strand
ATTATTTATGATAAGAACAAATAAAACAGCTGTCAGTGGCCAGTGGCCAACCATCAGTAATAGGTATTCCTTTTGGATCCTCAGCTCCTGCCCCGTCATCCTTGAGCGTAAGCGAAGGATCTTGACCGTAAGGATTGACCCTAGACCACTGGTGGCTGATTGCTAATAGCTACAAGTTGTGATGAGGTGAGACATGAAAATCGGAGACGTAGAATTAACGAACAAATATATAC
>CAZVEI010000173.1:2370-4306 GCA_964626295.1 uncultured Alkalibaculum sp. | reverse complement strand
ACTCGCACCTATGGCAGGGGTAACAGACCTGCCATTTAGATTATTATGTAAAGAACAAGGTTGTTCTCTTATGTATACGGAAATGATTAGTGCAAAAGGTCTCTACTATGGGGATAAAAAGACCAGGTCTCTTATGCAAACAGCAGAAGAAGAAAAGCCTATTGGCATTCAGATTTTTGGCAGCGATCCTAAGATTATGGCCAAAGTCGTTAAAGAGCAAATTAATGATATGACCTTTGCATTAGTTGACATTAATGCAGGTTGTCCTGCTCCTAAGATTGTAAAAAATGGGGATGGCTCTGCCCTAATGAAAAAACCAGAATTATTGGGAGATATTATACACGCTGTGACAAAGGAATCTCGAATACCCGTAACAGTAAAAATTCGTGCGGGTTGGGATGATGCCCACATTAACGTTGTAGAAGTGGCAAAGATTGCTGAGGAAGCTGGAGCAAGTGCAGTTACAGTTCACGGCAGAACTAGAGAACAGTTTTATTCAGGTAAAAGCAATTGGGATATTATTAAGAGTGTAAAAGAAAAACTGAAAATTCCTGTTATAGGTAACGGGGATATAAAATCATATAAAGATGCAATAAGTCTACTTGAATCGACAAAATGTGATGGTATAATGATTGGAAGGGGATCATTAGGAAACCCTTGGATTTTTTCCATGCTCATAAATCAATGTGAAAAAAGTCCAAACTCTCAAGAAAAAATCCAAACGGCTATTAGACATATGGAAATGCTTCTTGAAATAAGACCTGAAAAAGTAGTGATAGGTGAAATCAGAAAGCACATAGGGTGGTATACAAAGGGAATACAAGGTTCAGCTGAAATTAGAAATCAAATCAATCAGACTCAGTCTAGTGCAGAAGTGAAGAATCTACTTATAAATTACATGAAACTCGCAGAAATATAGAAATAATTTGATATTTCACAGAATATATATGATAATAAAAAACTGTGAGTGGATATTATGAAGAGATTTGGTTATATTATTAATCCCAAAGAGACGAGATTTTATCAACTATCAGGAGGATTCAATAAAATAAAGTTGAATCTGCCTATTATAAAAGATGAAGTCATGAAGATATCAGAGATATACGATAAAGATAATCACTATATTGGTGATGTATTATCTGTTCCTAGTAATGTAAGTTCTGCAGCCCTACAGGAAAAGCTATTAAATTACATGAGTAAAAATCATCTTGAATTTATTTGTTTAGGAGATGGTCTCAAAAATCAAAGCATCAGTAAATTGCAACATCACAAACTAATAACAGGGATATATGGGATAGGTTATATTAGCGTTTTATATATGGAAAAATATCTAAAAGAGATTTTCGACTTAACCATATACGAGGCCGAAATTGTCATCGCAATAGATGAATACAGTCTCATTGCTAAAGAAATGATTCGATATATTTGCAGAAAAGGGAATTATATTCTGTTGACAGGAAAAAACTTAAAAAAAGACGAGGAATTTTTAGATGATTTATATGATCGCCACGGCATCAGTATAGGCTTTAATGAGGATTATACAAGTCTAAACTCAAGCTGGCACATCCTTCTTAATCTTAGCTCTAATATACAGGCGAGAAAATTGAAGAATAAAAATGAAAAGGGGATTGTAATAAACCCACTTTTTTTAATGCAAGATAAACGCGATGAACACAAACTTATCAATGACCTTAGTATGTACTCAAATGACATTGTATTTTTTAATAAACTAAATATAATAAATAATGCATACTCGCCCCAACTTATTGAGAGTATAGTTCGCATAAAGAATGAGAGTGATGAAGGTAGTATTTATGAGTTCATTGGGCAAGAAATTGCAGAAAATGAATACACACTAATTGGTGAATGATTAAAAAGTTTTTATTATAAATACCGCAGATTGCCTCCCAAGCTTAAGCTGCAGAGGTCGTTAGCA
>CAZVEI010000173.1:0-2360 GCA_964626295.1 uncultured Alkalibaculum sp. | reverse complement strand
TACTAACTTATGAAGGGCTAAAAAAATTAGAAGAAGAATTAGATTATTTAAAAACCGTTAAAAGAAGAGAAATCGCAGAGCGCATAAAAGTAGCAAGAGAATTTGGGGATATTAGTGAAAATGCGGAATACGATGAAGCAAAAAATGAGCAAGCTTTTACAGAAGGTAAGATCTCAGAAATCGAACACAAGTTAAAGGTCGCTAAAGTTATAGATGAAGAAGATATTGCTACAGATGTTGTCAGTATAGGTTCTTGTGTAAAGGTGAAAGATTTGGAATTTGATGATATAATAGATTTCTATATTGTAGGCTCATCAGAAGCAAATCCAGTAGAAGATAAAATTTCCAACGAATCTCCAGTAGGTGCAGCTCTTATTGGCAAGAAGATTGGAGATAATGTCGTAGTTGCAGTACCTGACGGAAATATTACTTTTGAGGTGCTAGAAATCAACAAGAGGTAAGAAGGAGGATTCAGTTTGTCACAAGATACAAATGAAAATTTAAGTGAAGTACTACAGGTTAGAAGAGACAAATTAAAAGATCTGCAAGAAACAGGAAAAGATCCTTTTCGTATTACAAAATGCCATGTAGATAATAATTCGAAGAATATAGAGGATCATTTTGAAGAGTACGAAGGAAAAATGGTTTCAATAGCTGGCAGAATTATGTCTAAAAGGGGTCAAGGGAAAGTAAGTTTTTACGACTTACAAGATAGTGTAGGAAGAATACAATTATTTCTTAAAAAAGATACTCTAGGAGAAGAGGCTTATGTTGGAATCAAAACCCTAGATATTGGAGATATTGTAGGGGTAAAGGGTGAAGTGTTTAAGACCAAAATGGGTCAAATATCAATAAGAGTTCAAGAGCTTACTCTCCTTACGAAATCTTTACAAGTATTACCTGAAAAATTTCATGGATTAAAAGATCCTGATTTAAGGTATCGACAAAGATACGTAGATTTAATCGTCAATAGGGAAGTAAAAGACGTATTTGTAATGAAATCTTTAATTCAAAAGAATATACGAAACTTTTTAGATGATAGAGGATTTTTGGAGGTAGAGACACCTGTGTTGTCAAATTTAGCAGGGGGAGCATCTGCAAGGCCATTTATCACTCATCATAATGCACTAGATATACCTATGTATTTGAGAATAGCTTTAGAATTGCCATTAAAGAGATTGATTGTAGGCGGTTTTGATAAAGTATATGAGATGAGCAGAGTATTTAGAAACGAAGGTATGGATGCTACTCACAATCCTGAATTTACAATGCTTGAAACATACGAGGCATATGCTAATTATGAAGACGTTATGAAAATGGTAGAGGAACTCTTTGATTACCTTGTGACAAAGCTATACAATAAGGATAGTGTAATTTATCAAGAAAAAGAAATCAGTTTAAAAGCTCCATTTAGAAGAGCTCGAATGGTAGATTTAGTAAAGGAACATGCAGGCGTAGACTTTGACAGTATAGTAGATATTGAAGAAGCACAGAAAAAAGCCGATGAACTAAAACTAGAATACACTAAAAATGACAAAATTGGTGATTTGATTAATATTGCTTTTGAAAAGTACGTAGAGGAAAAGCTTATTCAACCTACCTTTGTAACTCATCATCCAATAGAAATTTCACCATTAGCTAAAAAAGACTATTCTGATCCAAGATATACTGAGAGATTTGAACTTTTCATCAATGGAAAAGAATTTGCTAATGCATTCTCTGAATTAAATGATCCAATCGATCAAAAAGAGAGATTTGCTGCACAAGTAGAAAAAAAGAACAGCGGAGACGACGAAGCACATCCATATGATGCGGACTTTATCAATGCTTTAGAAGTAGGCCTACCTCCAACAGGTGGACTAGGAATAGGAATAGACCGATTAATTATGCTCTTTACAGATCAAAGAAACATTAGAGACGTAATTCTATTCCCAACGATGAAGCCGGAAGTGTAAAAAAAGCAGGTGGTCAGGTGGTCAGGTGGTAAGGTAAAACGTTAGTGCGAAAAGCAAACTTTGATTTGCAATAAGTGAGAAATGTCTTATCGCTAACATCCTAGCCACAACTAGTAGGGGACGACGTCCTCGTCGTTCCGCAAAAGGGCTCCTTTGGAGCCTTTTTTGTTGCCATCTTAGAGGAGCTATTTTTATTGTCAATCTAAGAAGCCCGCAAACTACGACAGACCATCTAAAATTTTCATTTGACAAGCCACCTAGAACGTCGTATAATAAGAACTCCACGGAAGCAGTATCCTGATGGAAAGTCAATCAAATGGAAATTTTAAAAAAGTAGTTGACAAAAGGAAGTTAAGTCTTTATAATAGTAAGAGTCGTCAGAAACGGCGAAATAGTAGAAAAATC
>CAZVEI010000172.1:4268-4555 GCA_964626295.1 uncultured Alkalibaculum sp. | reverse complement strand
ATTTAGAAAAGTAATAAGAGTCGTATATTTGTACTGTTCAATGTTCCGTGTTCACTTTTCATTGTTCATTGATGTTTTTACGTTTTCTCGTCCAACCGTCCAACCGTAAATCTCAATGTACAAGAATTTACGACGGAGGAACTTATTTCTATTAAGGGAAATATGAATTAAAAGCATCACTGAATAAAGCAACATTTTACGGGTATCAATAAAATTATGAATAAACACGATATGTGTAAATAGAAGTGGGAGTGGTGAAATGCAGGAGTATGATGTAGTAATAATCG
>CAZVEI010000172.1:0-4258 GCA_964626295.1 uncultured Alkalibaculum sp. | reverse complement strand
GGGCCTGCTGGGTTGTCGGCGGGATTGTATTCATCTAGGGCTTTGCTAAAGACATTGGTTTTAGAGACTGGTGCGATTGGGGGACAAGTTACAACTACTAGCGATATAGAAAATTACCCTGGTTCTATAAATGATAATCCTATGGATTTAGTAAATCGAATGAAGGAGCAAGCTGTTCACTTTGGAGCAGAAATTGCTACCGGTACATGTAAATCTGTAGAGAAAGTAGATTCTTGTTTTTATATTGTAACAGACAAAGAAGAGTACAAGGCTAAAGCTGTAATTATTGCGACAGGTTCTCAACCTCGAATGATAGGATGTAAAGGAGAGCAAGAATTTAGGGGTTTAGGTGTATCTTACTGTGCCACTTGTGATGCCAACTTCTTTAGAGGGCTAAATGTAGTGATTGTCGGTGGTGGAGATTCTGCTATAGATGAAGGGCTGTATCTTACGAGGTTTGCAGCAAAGGTGACTGTAGTTCACAGAAGGGATACCTTAAGAGCTACTAAATCTCTACAGAAAAAAGCTTTCGCAAACTCAAAAATGGAATTTGTTTTTGATAGTGTAGTAGAAGAGATTAAAGGTGATGGCATTGTAAATGCAGTTGTCTTAAGAAATACAAAAACGAAAGAACTAACAGAACGTAAAGCAGATGGTGTTTTCGTCTATGTAGGATACAATCCAAGTTCTGAATTGTGTAAGGATTTAGTAAAATTAGATGGGCAAGGGTATATTGTATGTGATGAAAATATGAAAACCAGTGTGCCTGGAATATTCGCTGCCGGAGATGTTCGAAAGAAGATGTTAAAACAGGTAATTACTGCAAGTGCTGATGGAGCAGTGGCCGCAATTAGTGCGGAGAAATACATTGGGGAGCAATAGTTGAACGGTGGTTAAACAGTTGATAGAAAGGTATTCGAAAGAAATTTTCTATATGAAGACTTGCATTTTAGGCCCGTGAGCTTGACTCTAGAATACTGATGACTAAAAAGAGCGCCGTAGGCGCTCTTTTTAGTTGTATAGTTATTTGGTCCTTATGTCAAAATTATGTATAAGGCTTAATTAAGCAAATGTCGTAGTTTCTTCTGTAGTCTTAGCTAATTCTCTTGCTACTAGCTTTGTAAGATCTACTACTCTAGCAGAATAACCCCATTCGTTATCGTACCATGATACGATTTTTACCATATTTGAACCCACCATCATTGTAGACAATCCGTCTATAATAGAGGAATGAGAGTCTTTTCGATAATCAACAGATACTAATGGTTCATTTGAAAAAGCAAGAATTCCATTCATATAGGTATGTGCAGCTTCTTCTAAAGCAGCGTTTACTTCATCTACAGTAGTATTTGTTTTTAACTCATAGATAGCGTCTACTAGAGATACAGCGCTTGTAGGCACTCTCATAGAAACACCATTTATAAGCCCTCTTAGTTCTGGAATGACAACGCCAATTGCTTTTGCAGCCCCTGTGGATGTAGGGATAATAGATTCTGTTGTAGCCCGTGCCCTTCTATAATCCTTGTGGGTTCCATCTAATAATCTTTGATCATTCGTAAAAGAGTGTATGGTAGTCATAAGACCTTTGACTATGCCAAATTTATCGTTAAGAACCTTTGTAAACGGTGCTAGACAGTTTGTAGTGCAAGATGCATTGGATATGACATTATGTATTTGTGGATGGTATTCGTCATCGTTTACGCCCATTACTATGGTGATGTCTTCATCTTGTGCAGGAGCTGTAATAATTACCTTTTTAACTCCCTTGTCTAAATGCTTTTGTGCGCTTTCACGATCTCTAAACTTACCTGTTGATTCTATGACGATATCAATGTCGTATTGATTCCATGGAACATCATCTAGATTTCTTTCCCCTGTGACGTAAATTTTCTTTCCGTTGACGATTAATCCATCTTCCGCTAGTTCAACAGTACCACCAAATCGACCAAATAGAGAATCATATCGTATTAAATGAGCTAATAATTCATAATCTGTTGAATGATTAATAAGTACGACTTCAAAATCTTGTTCATTTTGCTCCTCAAGAATCCTTAATACGTTTCTTCCTATTCGACCAAATCCATTGATTGCTACTTTAATTGCCAATTGTATATCTCCCTTCTATATATATGCATGATAATTAAATTTAAAACAGTTAAAAATGCGATTTATATCATTAAAAAGTATAACACATTATATGTATAATCTGCAACAGAATGTGGAAACAATTTCATGTTATTTAAAAGTTAACAATATAAAAAAGAAATATTTTCTTATTTCTATTGAATTTAAAATAGAAAGCGTATATAATGTAATTAATGACCCGGGGGGACAAAAATGACCCACATATAGACGCATAATAAGATTAGTTTTGGGAAATAGTAGCATGGGAGGATTAGGATATGGATGATAAAGAGTTGATTCACATTCAACAAAAGATAATCCCAGAGGTACTAGAAATGATGGAGTTGCGATACGAATTGTTATCCTATATTAAAGCCCATCAACCCATAGGTAGAAGAAACCTAGCGAATGAATTGTCTTTAGGTGAAAGGCAAGTTCGAAATGAAATTGAGTTTTTTAGCAAGCAGAACTTTGTTTTAGTAGAAAGACAAGGGATGTCTCTAACAGGTACTGGAGATGAAGTACTTATTCAGCTAAAAGAGGTCATGTATCAATACAAAAATTTAGAAGACCTAGTAGAGAAATTGAGAGAGAAACTAGGAATAAAAAAAGTTTTTATTACTCCAGGGGATAGTCAAAAAAATAAAACAATTTTAGAATTTATGGGAAAAACTGCGGCAAACTATATAATAAGTATCTTAAAGAACCACTCTACAATCGCGGTAACAGGAGGAAATGGTGTAGCAGCTGTAGCACGTAATTTTCCTGAAGTTCACTACCATAATGTAACTGTTCTCTCTGCAAGAGGCGGAATTGGAAAAAGTCATTCGACTCAAGCAAATACCATCGTCTCTATGATAGGCAATAAATTAGAAGCTCAGCAAGAAGTTTTGCATCTACCCGATAATATTGATAAAGATATACTCAAAATTTTAAAAGAATCTCCTGATATAAAGGATGTATTCCGCAAATTTGATGACATTGACATATTAATTCAAGGAATAGGCAGAGCGGACACCATGGCAGAATGGAGAAATCTTCCACAGGATACCATCAAATATTTAAAAGATGAGAAGGCTATGGCTGAGACATTTGGACATTTTTTAAATGAAAATGGCCAAATTATATGCCCATCCAGTAGTGTAGGAATCAATATTGATCAATACCTTAAGATTCCTGCAATAGTAGCAATAGCTGGTGGGAAAGATAAAGCAAACGCAATTAAAGCAACATGTAATGTAAGGCGAGATTTAGTCTTAATTACAGATGAAAGTGCAGCTATTGAAATAATAAATATTTAGGAGGAATCATCATGGCAGTTAAAGTAGCAATTAATGGTTTTGGTAGAATAGGACGTTTAGCGTTTAGAGCAATTTTTGGGGATACTAATTTTGATATTGTAGCAATCAACGACTTAACAGATGCAGCATCTTTAGCATATTTATTAAAATACGATACTTCACAAGGAAGATATGGCAAGGCAGTAGAAGCAAAAGAAGGCACAATCGTAGTTGACGGCAAAGAAATTAAAATCTTAGCTGAAAGAGATCCAGAAACTCTACCTTGGGGCGAAATGGGAGTAGATGTAGTAATCGAATCTACTGGCTTCTTCGCAACAAAAGAAGGCGCAGAAAAACACATTAAAGCAGGTGCAAAGAAAGTTATTATCTCTGCTCCAGCAAGCGGCGAAGTAAAAATGATCGTATTCAATGTAAATCACGACGTTTTAGATGGAACGGAAACAGTAATCAGTGGTGCATCTTGTACAACAAACTGTTTAGCACCAGTTGCAAAAGTATTAAATGATAAATTTGGTCTAAAACAAGGTCTAATGACTACAATTCATGCTTACACAAATGACCAAAAAACTTTAGATGGTCCTCATAAAGATGTAAGAAGAGGTAGAACAGCAGCAGCTAATGCAATCCCAACAAGCACAGGAGCAGCAGCTGCTGTGGGTAAAGTACTTCCTGAACTTGCAGGCAAATTAGATGGAGCAGCTATTAGAGTGCCTTTGACAACAGGTTCTTTAGTTGACTTAACATTTACAACAGAAAAGAAAGTTACAGTAGAAGAGATTAATGCAGCAATGAAAGCAGCAACGAACGAAACTTTAGGGTATACAGAAGATCCA
>CAZVEI010000171.1:0-4577 GCA_964626295.1 uncultured Alkalibaculum sp. | reverse complement strand
AGGGTACACGGAATTATTGATTAATACTTTTGAACAAGTATTAACAACGGCTTTGGGATGTTCTCTCGCTAACCGTAACATTAGGGAACTCAATATTACCGGAGAAGATATTCAACGTTTAAATGAAAAATTACTAAAATATGATAATCATACACTTATGTTAAACATTCATAAGGCGACTAAAGATATATTTGAAGAGTTAAATATTACAAACCTTTCTCTCCAAAAATATATTGAAAAAAGTTTACCGAACATTGCAATTAATATAGAAAATGCACTAAAATTAAATACCCTCAGTAAAGTATTCACAACCTCAGTTAATCCGGATTTAGAACCTAAAATCCACTTCAAATCCAGTGTTAAAATGGATGATGAAGAATATAGAAGGTTGATAGAAGAATTGCTTAGATGTAGATTTTCATCTGATAAGTTAGAACTAATAAAGGGAAAAGTAAAATCTTTTGATGATCTTGAAGATATATTACTTGATGCACAGTTAAAAGAAGAGGAATTTATTTCGCTATTTAATACTCTCCGAGATGTTGAGGTTGCAGCAATGGTTAAAAGACACTCATTCGAATTAGACATTCAAGCTGTAGATTTATCGGAAGAGGAACAGGCAGTACGATTATTCTTAAAAAATTATATTAAGCAAATTCCGACTAACAGGCAAGGACAAATTCTCCAAATTGTAAAACATATTATAGGAGATTGATATCTGGGAATAGTTTAGAAGAGGTATCATCAAGTTTTTCAAAGAGAATATAACTAATGGGAGAGGAAGGTATGCCAATAAGGTACAAGAATTATAGTGAAAATACTGTAATTTATTGTTGAATGTATGATAAAATAGGAAGAAGTTGAGAAGTGTGTGCGCCACGAAGTGCGTGCAAAGACATTGACCTTACTGAGAATAGGAGGAGCCAGTACGGACGTCTACTATATATACATCACCGTAATTGATTTTGTAGTACTGCTCATAATGAGCATCATGGTTCATTCCAACGCATTAATAAAACAAAAGCAAAAGAATAGTTTTCTCCTATCCTTTACTCTCATCGGAATAATTTCCATTATGGAAGTTATTACTCTATGGGCAGAAGTTTTGGTGGATAAATACACTTTCAAACTATCTTGGATTTGCTCTGACTCCCTGGGTTGCACTCATACTGGGTGATGCTATTGGTACGTTTAGGAAATCAAAAGCTCTATTTTATATATTTGTGGCATACGATGTTTTTTTAGCAATATCCATCCCTTTTGGTTGGATATTCAGTGTAAGTAAAGACAATATATACTTTCGTGGAGAATTATTTGCATTGTACTTAGTAATATATATGTTAGGCATTGTTTATCTGCTTTTTGAAACCATCCATTTGACGAGGATATATCAGAATAAAAATCGACTATTACCGTATCTAATTTTCTTACCCTTCTCTCTAGCATTTACTATATCTACTGTAATGAGCTGTGGCAGAAGGTTGATGGCTTAACTAGCCTTTTAAATCACCAAAGTTATCTGAATAGAATAGATACTATTAATAGGGATGCAATGTTCTTGATTTTTGATATCGATAATTTTAAAGAAGTAAATGATATCTATGGGCATCAGGCAGGAGATAAATGCTTGATTTGCGTTGCAGATTGCATAAGAGAGATTTATGGTGATTACGGACTTTGTTTTCGTATTGGCGGTGATGAATTTTCGGTATTGTTATTTCACAATACCGAAAGAATTGAATCTATGAATAAGGCATTTTGTAATAAACTTACAGACTGTCGTAAAGATATAAAAGAATTACCTTTAGTATCAATAGGATATTCAAGATATTATAAAGGTGCCAACATTGATGACGTTATCTATAGTGCAGATAAAAAAATGTATCAATTTAAGGAATGGCACAAAAAGGAATACAATCAATGATTGAAGCGCAAGCATCAAAAAATTAACCTGCAACATCAATTACCATCTAAGTTATTTTAACAATATTAAGGACAAGACTTTTATAAGGAGGTTTTGTTCTTTTTTATTGCACACATTGCCCATAATGTGTATTGTGTTTAATTATTGTATTTAGTTTGTACTTTCTGCCTATTGTCTCTTAAGTTGCATCCTATAAGGGTGTGTTGGTAAGTGTATTAGAATACTAGTTAAGTATTATTTATCTAGATGCAGGAACGACTATGTATACTATGATTTCTTATTTAGCAAATATTGATAATCTTCTGGTTGTAACAAATGGCATCACTCATGTCCTTTTACTTACAGGATGTGGAATATCTACAATTTTAATTGGTGGGAAAATTAAAGAAAAAACAAAAGCAATTATTGGCTCCACTTCCCTCCAACAACTAAGTGAATATCGATTTAATAAAGCATTTCTGGGTATAAATGGAATTGACATTGATTTTGGTTATACGACATCAGATACGGAAGAAGCTGCTTTGAAGAAAATGGCAGGAAATAATGCAAATAAGACATATGTATTAGCGGATCATACAAAATTTCATAAAGTGAATTTTACAAAAGTAAGTGAACTTGAGGATTATGGAATAATTACAGATAAATTAGAGGACGATAATGGCAAACAGTTTTCTAAATGGACAAAAATATGGGAGGCGAATCAATGATTTATACAGTAACTTTAAATCCTTCAATTGATCACATCATAAGGCTAAATGGGTTAAATATGGGTGAACTAAATCGCATACAAGAGGATCAATTTTTTCCCGGTGGTAAAGGAATCAATGTCTCGAGAATTTTGAATAATCTAGGCTATGACAATACTGCATTAGGGTTTATTGGAGGGTTTACAGGGGAATTTTTAGAAAGCGAATTAAATAAAGAAAAAATAAAATCTAAATTTACTCAAATAGAAAATCCAACGAGAATAAATGTAAAAATCAAAACAGAAGTTGAAACAGAATTAAATGGAACAGGTCCAGTAGTAAGCAATCAATGTGAACTAAATTTCTTAAACACGATAGCTGGAATAACTCCAAATGATATGGTCATCATTTCTGGCAGTAAACCAAGAAACTTGCCTATAGATTATTATCAACAAATCATCCAGATAATCAATGAAATTGGTGCAAATTTTGTAATAGATACTACTGGAGAAGAATTACACCATTCCTTACCATATCATCCATTCTTAGTGAAACCGAATCATGTTGAGCTAGGGGAGTTATATGGCGTCAAGTTAAATACAGAAGATGACTTTATTAAATATGGGCAAAAATTAGTAGATGAAGGTGCAAAGTTTGCTATTGTGTCTTTAGGAAGTAATGGGGCAATTCTATTCTCTAACCAAGGAACTTACCGTGGCAATTCTCCAAAAGGAACCGTAAAAAATACTGTTGGATCGGGAGATTCAATGATCGCTGGGTTTGTTGGTACCTATTTAAAAACCAATGATTTACAAAAATCTTTTAAAGTCGGCTTAGCTAGTGGAAGCGCAACGGCCTTCGCAGAAGATCTAGCAACAAAGGAAGAAATCGAAACATTATTAACAGAAATTCATATTAAAAAATTATGAGGGGATGAATAAGATGAAGATAAAAGATTTATTGTATGAAGATTTAATGATTATGGATCTTCAATCTGAAACGAAAGAAGCGCTCATTGATGAAATGATTCAAAAACTCTATGATAAAGGTATTATTAATAATGTAGAAAAATATAAAAAAGGCATCATGGCACGTGAAGAAAAAACTTCTACCGGATTAGGTGACGGAGTAGCAATGCCTCATGCAAAAGATAGTAGCGTCAAAGAGCCTGCAGTTGTTTTTGCAAAAAGCGAAAAAGGAGTAGACTTTGAAGCTTTAGATGGACAACCTACAAATCTATTTTTTATGATCGCTGCTCCAGAAGGCAAAGCCGATGTACATTTAGAAGTTCTTGCAACATTAGCCAGGTCTTTAGTCGATAAAGAATTACTTGAGCAATTGAAAAATGCGAAAACATCAACTGAAGTGCTTAAACTATTTACTGAGAAAGAAAAAGAGTTAAATGATGATTCAACGTCAAATGAAAAGACAGAAAGACCATTTATTGTAGCCGTAACCGCCTGCCCAACTGGAATTGCTCATACGTATATGGCGGAAGAAGCTCTCAAAAAAACTGCAGAAAAATTAGGTGTGGATATTCGTGTAGAGACAAATGGATCAAGCGGCGTTCAAAACCGGTTAACACCTGATGAAATTAACAGAGCGAATGGAGTCATTATCGCTGCGGATACGAAAGTTGAAACGAATCGCTTTCATGGAAAGCACGTAATTCAGCGACCAGTAAGTGACGGTATTAACAAAAGTGAAGAACTAATTAATCGAATTATTGAGGAAAAAGCACCTGTTTTACAAATTAGCGAATCCGATGCCCCTCAATCTGCAGACTTAGACGATAATAAGTTCGTTTGGGGAGATATCTACAAACATCTTATGAATGGAGTATCACACATGCTGCCCTTTGTGGTAGGTGGCGGTATTTTAATGGCCATTTCATTTCTATTTGAAAACTGGTTAGGAGCCGAGAGCGTTTGGTTTACTTCGTTAAATCAGATAGGAAATGCTGCTTT
>CAZVEI010000170.1:0-4625 GCA_964626295.1 uncultured Alkalibaculum sp. | reverse complement strand
CTCTAGTACTCATGAGTCTTCTTCAGGAAGGACCCATGGAGGATCAAGCGGTAAGTTTTAAACAATATAAATCCATAAGAAGAATCACGAGGGACGTGGAATTTTGAGTCATAAAAGTATATGATCAGGTGAAATCTGGTGAGGAATCTTTGGATACGGATCTCTTCAATCAGTATATGAATGCGTTTACTGATTCAGTATATGAACTATAAAACATTAAACATGTTACTTACTAGCTAATTTATTTTAGCAAAATAATAAGGGGCATATTTCAAGAACTTGCTATTTAAATAAATTCTCCCACTATTTTTTTAAGATAGTGGGAGGAAAATGATAATCAATAAGTTTTTTTATACATTAACAATCTTATTATATATCCACCCAATACCCATTTATATTATGTATATATTTAACATCTAGGGTAAAGAATATAAAAGTTATTTGTTGCAAAAGAGAGTTTGATTACTTTTGCTAGCATCTCTAGAAAGAATAATAAGAATAGATATTGGAGTGATTTATAGTGAGATTACCAAAGCATATTGGCATTATCCCAGATGGAAATCGAAGGTGGGCGCAAGATAAAGGTCTATTAAAAGAGGAAGGATACAATAGGGGGATTGAGCCAGGCTTATCTTTGTTTAATAGATGCAAGGAATTAGGAATTAGAGAGTTGACCTATTACGGTTTTACTAAGGATAATACAAAACGTCCTAAAATACAGAGATTAGCATTTACAAAAGCCTGCGTTGACGCAGTAAAATTACTTACAAAAGAAGATGCTTCTTTATTGGTCATGGGAAACTCTTCTTCTCCTGTATTTCCTAAAGAACTTCTTCCCTTTGCTAAAAGGCAGACTTTTGGAAATGGAACTATGAAAATCAACTTCTTAGTGAATTACAGCTGGGAATGGGATATTGGTCATATTCAAGAAAAAGATCAATCTTTAAAAACAAATGTTTCTAACAATATTTATTCTGCAGATATCTCAAGAATCGATTTGATTGTGCGTTGGGGAGGAAGACGTCGCTTAAGCGGATTTTTACCTGTACAATCTGTGTATTCAGATTTTTATGTAATAGATGATTATTGGCCTGATTATAAGGATGAACATATATATTATGCCCTTGACTGGTATGACCGTCAGGATGTGACATTAGGGGGATAAAAATTTATAATTTATTTGACAATGCTAAAGATATGTGGTATTATAAAATATAACTTAAAAACACAAGTAAATAATTTAACATTATATTTTTCGATTAGTGCTCATATTCACGTATTATCCTAATTTAGAAATGTGTTCGTTATAAGTATTACAGTGCTTAAGTAAATAATATTAGGAGGTACACACATATGAGTGGTACAGTAAAATGGTTTAATTCAGACAAAGGTTTTGGTTTTATTACAGGAGAAGACGGAAAAGATGTATTTGCACACTTTTCTCAAATCAATGTTGATGGATTCAAAACTTTAGAAGAAGGACAAAATGTAACTTTTGACATAGTTCAAGGTGCTAAAGGTCCTCAAGCTGAAAATATTATGGTCGTTGGTTAATACGCAATAAAAAGCCTTACACTTTAAAGTGTAAGGCTTTTTTTAAGTGTGCCCAGCATGGGCGCAATCGAATAGACCCTTGATATGAACTACAATACCCTTCAAAATTAAGGTTTTATGTCTCATTTAAAGTGAAACATGAACTAAATATTGAGTTGAATATTTCTGTGGCAATAACAAAACTTCTACAATAAAAGCCTAAAATATCTATAAAAAGAAGGACTTTTCAATATTGTATCGAATTAAATAATAATGAGGAAGTTAAAAGAAGTAAACTAGCAAGTATTAAGTACAAAATACAAAGGGGGGGCAATAAAAGTGAAAAAAAGGATTTTGATTTTATCAATTTCATTAGTATTTGTTTTCGCTATAGGATGTAGTAATTCAAAACCAGATGATACAGTAGAAAAATACTTTACTGCAGCTCAAAAATTAGATTTTGAATCTATGATAGCCACGATTATACCATTAGAAACTAAATTTGTGGATGAAGTAAAAGATTCATTTACTGGAGAAGAAAATAATTATCCAAAATATTTTATTGATTATCTTAAGAGAAATGCCGAGAAGATAACTTATAAAATTACGGATAGCAAACTAGATTGAAGCAAATATTGAAGTGAATTGTGTTAAAAAAGAAGGCGTGTGGTATATTTCAGAAATAAATAATGAACTATTAGATGTGCCTATGTCAGGTATTATCTCATCTCTTGAGGAAATAAATAAATTTTTCGGAGAAGGAGTAGAAGAATAGGGGGAAGTGGATCACTTATAAAGTGATACCACATATTCTTAAACTATAAGATTATTTTCTTTTGATTTTGAAGATACTTGCTTATCAATATCAGGAGGAGTTGTTACCTGAAAAAGGATGCTTAACTATATTTTTATTTAAACTTACACAGTTTACTTGACAAGTCCTTTTATTGCGAGGTAATGAAAAGGTGAAGGCTGAGTCTCACATGCACTTTTTTGCTTATAACCTAAAAGGAGTAAAAAATATAGTGGGAGCCAGGAAGTTAACAGAGTACTTCAAGGCTCGAATTTTATTACTTTGTTTGATTATCATCAAAATCAGGCAGGAGAATGGTCAAAAAGTACAATTATTAAGTCCAAGTGCGGCATAAAAAGTGATATAAATTAATAAATTACTTTCTAGCTACTTAATAATTCTCTTAAGGTATACTATAATAATCTTATGATCACATACAATACCCTCAAAGGAGAAACCAATGACAATAAACACTAAAATAGAAAATGTAAACTTGCGTTTTGCTAAAGAAAGCGATATAGCCTTAATATTAGATTTTATCAAGGAATTAGCATACTATGAAAATATGTCCGATCAAGTTGTGGCTACGGAAGAAATTCTGTGTGAGTCCTTATTTGAAAGAAAGGTAGCAGAGGTTATTATTGGTGAGTGTAAAGGGGAGCCTGCAGCGTTTGGTCTGTTCTTTCATAATTTTTCTACTTTTTTAGGAAGACCTGGCATTTATTTAGAGGATTTATATGTTAAGCCCCAAATGAGAGGGAAGGGGATAGGGACAATAATCCTATCCTATCTTGCAAAACTAACTTTAGAGAGAAATTGCGGACGATTAGAATGGTCTTGCTTAGATTGGAATGAACCTTCAATACAATTTTATAAACAAATGGGAGCTGTGCCAATGGATGATTGGACAGGGTATAGGGTGTACAATGATGCTTTAAATGTACTTGCTAATAAATTTAATGAGTGAATAATCTTTTGATTGAACAAAATCAAGAGACAGTAGGAGATATATTTAAGAATTTGCTATTTACCATAAGGAACACATTTCAAGAATTTATTATAAGGAAACCATACAAGGGAGAATGTATTATGACCAAACATCGAATTTATACAACAAGTTTTGCAAAAGTTTATCCTCTTTATGTTACGAAGGCGGAGGAAAAAGGACATAGTAAAACAGAAGTCGATGAAATCATCTGCTGGCTAACAGGATATAGCCAGGAAGAATTAGATGCGCAATTGGTGGTCAGTTAAGAGCAGGATTTCAAATAACTGATTTATTACGAAGATACAAACGGAGATGGGAAATTACATGAGTACAATGTTCCTACTTATATGGCAACAAGAGCAATGAAAAAGGGAAACGACTAGTCATAATCCCTTATGCAAAGAATAACTCCTTTCTGGTAAGAACCCAAATACAGGTTTCAACCAGGGAGGGGTTATTATTATTTAATCTCAAAATTCGTCAAGAATATACATAATTTGATCTTTTATAGTATAATAAAAGTAGAAAGATTTGAAAGGAATGAATACATAAATGAAAAAATTATCTATCGTATTATTAATTTGCATCATGGCGTTTTCTATGTTTGCATGTTCTACGGATGAAATTGCCCCTGGTAAAGAGGTGGAGGATGGACAAGTAGATAAGGTTCAGGGTACAAAAGAACCTATAAGAGTCGCTTCTCTCAAGGGGCCTACATCTATGGGTTTGGTAAAATTAATAAGTGATGAAGAAGAAAAGGAAAACAGTGCTTATGATTTTAATATTGTGACAATGGCTGATGAAATCGTTACAGGTATCTCAACTGGCGACATTGACATTGCAGCATTACCAGCAAATTTAGCTTCCGTTTTGTATAATAAAACGGGAGGGCAAATAAAGGTGGCGGCAGTTAATACACTAGGTGTTTTGTACATCGTAGAAAATGGAGAGACGATATTTGATTTTGACGATTTAAAAGGAAAGACCATAATCACTACAGGAAAAGGTCAAGCACCAGAGCTTGTTTTAAACTACCTCTTAACGCAAAATGGACTTGTTCCTAATGAAGACGTGACCATTGAGTTTAAATCTGAGTCCACTGAAGTTGCCACAATCTTATCCAGTGAAGAAAATGTAGTAGCTATGTTGCCAGAACCTTTTATTTCGGCAGCAAAGGTGAACAATGATCGTATTCGAACGGTGTTTGATATGACACAAGAATGGGATAAATTGCAAGGTGGAGAGGGTAGCTCTCTTGTAACTGGTGTGCTTGTGGTTAGAGAAGAGTTTCTCAAAGATAATAAGGAGCAG
>CAZVEI010000169.1:0-4635 GCA_964626295.1 uncultured Alkalibaculum sp. | reverse complement strand
TGGTCATTCGTCTCTCTTGCTCATTTTCAATGGTACGTGATGCCATTACTCCAGGAACACCACAACCTGTTCCGATTAACATAGGGATAAAAGATTTTCCTGAAAGGCCAAAACGTCTGAATAATTTATCTAAGATAAATGCTACACGAGACATATATCCACACTCTTCAAGAATAGCCAATAAGAAAAACAAAACAAACATCTGTGGCACAAAACCAAGAACAGCACCAACGCCACCTACAATACCGTCTACAACTAAGCCTGTTATCCAAGATGCTACTCCTGCACTTTCAAAGAATGCTCCTAGTGGAGCGATAATCCACTCACCAAAGATGGTATCATTGGTAAAGTCTGTTACGAAAGTACCAACTGTGGTAACAGAAATATAATAAACAGAAAACATAATTATAGCAAAAATAGGTAATGCTAGCCATCTATTGGTAATAATCGCATCTACTTTATCTGAGGTCGTAAGTTCGGATCCATACTTCTTTACATAGATTCCCTTTAGTGTCTTAGTAATATAACTATATCTTTCATTGATGATAATGCTTTCACTATCATCATCTAAATTCTTTTCTACAAAAGCAATAATATCTTCAACTTGAGGAACTTTTTTTAATTCCTCTAATACCTTTTTGTCTCGTTCAAATACTTTTACTGAATACCAACGTCTTTGAGATTTTTCAATTTCTTTTGGTAATTGGTCTTCTATAGTAGAGAGGGCTTTTTCTACCTCTAAACTATAAATTCCCTTAGGTGCTTCTTTCTTAGAATTTTGTGCTAATTTCACTACTCTGTTTACAAGCTCTTTTGTTCCTTTGCCTTCTAGCGCTGTTATTTCTACGATTTCACACCCAATAGCTTTTGAAAGCTTTGCAGTATCAATCTTATCTCCTCGTTTTTTGACGATATCCATCATATTAATGGCTACGATAACTGGAATACCTAGCTCTAATAGTTGAGTAGTCAAATATAAGTTTCGCTCTAAATTTGAGCCATCTACAATATTGATAATAGCCTCTGGTTTTTCATTAATAAGGTAGTTTCTCGTAACTACTTCTTCTAAAGTATATGGGGAAAGAGAATAAATCCCAGGTAAATCCATTAATGCAATATCTTCATGTCCTTGTATCTTTCCCTCTTTTTTTTCTACAGTAACTCCTGGCCAGTTGCCTACGTATTGATTTGATCCTGTCAAATCGTTAAATAATGTGGTCTTTCCACTATTAGGATTTCCTGCAAGTGCAATTTTTTTAACCATGTACAACATCTCCCTTTTAGTTAGCTATAGCTAACTATCTTGCGTACTTTTACTTCTTTATTCTACTTCAATGGTTGCTGCATCGCATTTTCGAAGAGACAACTCATAGCCGCGAACATTTATTTGTAGTGGATCTCCAAATGGAGCTACCTTTCGAATAAAAACTTCCGTTCCTTTTGTAATGCCCATATCCATGATTCTGCGTTTAAACGCACCTTGAGTATGAAGCTTTACAACTTTTACTTTTTGTCCTATTTTTATATCATTTAAATTCATTGACTTTTCCCCCTTACACTTCTTTTTTACAATCATTAGTCAAGGCTAACCCTATCTTTCAAATCGGAAGCGTATGCTAACTTCTAATTAAAGTTTACCACCGCTAACTAATCTTGTCAATATAAATTATGGAAAATTCAACAAAAAAGTTTAGCTCTTAGCAGGCCAGGTAGCAGTGTTCTCGGGTCAATCCTTAGTTGACAATTGTTTTTGTTTGGATTTTTCCAACATACCAACATTCCAACTTCAATGTAAAAGCTCTTGACCCCTTAATATGGCTCTGTTAACTTATAAATAAAGGATTCATTTTACATACTATTTATAAATCAAAATTTAAGTTAGGAGGTTTCTCATGAAGCTGACAAAAGAAGAAAAATCATGGATTATGTACGATTGTGGCAATTCAGCCTACAGTATGGCGGTCACTACTGCTCTCTTACCTGTTGTCTTTGGCATGTTTGATAATGTGAGCAGCAGTATGGATTTAGGTTACTTTAATTCGATTGCTAGCATTTTAGTAGCCCTTTTAAGCCCTATTTTAGGCTCTATCGCTGATTATAAGGATAAGAAGAAACGCTTCTTTATATTTTTTGCTTTTCTTGGCATCTTATTTACTTCTTCTTTAGCCTTTGTCTCACCTGAAAGCGGGTCGTGGCAGCTATTAGCTATTTTTTACGTTCTTTCTGCCATTGGTTTTGCAGGGGCTAATATTTTTTACGATTCTTTCTTAGTCGATGTGACAAGTGATGATCGAATGGATAAAGTTTCTACTAATGGCTTTGCCTTTGGCTATATTTCTAGTGTCATTCCCTTTGGCATTAGCCTTGGCATTATCTACATATTAGGAATGGACAAAGCTTTAGGATATCAGATCGGGTTTATTATTACTGCTGTTTGGTGGGGTCTTTTAACATTGCCACTAGTTCGCCATGTGAAACAAATTCACTTTATCGAACCGGAACCTGCTCCAATTGCAAGCAGTTTTAAAAGATTGTGGAACACCTTTAAAAACATTCGACAATATAAAACGGTATTTGTTTTCTTACTGGCTTATTTTCTCTATATTGATGGAGTCGATACGATTATTAAAATGGTAGTACCTTACGCTACTGGAATACTCGGCAATAATTCTCTAGATACCTTTACTTTGCTCGGTATTTTGTTGGTTATACAGATTATCGCATTTCCATGCGCAATTCTTTACGGCAATCTGTCTAAAAAGTTCTCTGCAAGGACAATGATTATTGTAGGCATCCTAACTTATATTATTGCATGTGTTGCTGCCTTTTTTATTTCAAGCGTAGAACATATCTTTATTCTTGGCGCATTAATAGGTTCTGCCCAAGGAGGTATTCAAGCACTAAGCCGATCTTATTACGCTAAAATTATTCCAAAAGAAAACTCTAACGAGTTCTTTGGTTTCTACAATATCTTTGGCAAATTTGCAGCCATTATCGGACCCTTTATGATGGCCTTAACAACAACAATTACGGGAAATCCCCGCTACAGCATCTTCGCCGTAGTTCCACTGTTTATTGGAGGACTTTTAGTGTTTTTGACGCTACCGAGAGCACCACGTTAATCTCTAGTCACTAGCTGCTAGTCACTAGCATTAGGGTATTTCTTAGGAGTCAAGATCCTTCGGCTAAAGCCTCAAGGATGACTTATGCAGTAGCTAGAATCAAAAATGTGCTTTTATCACTTAAAGAGCCATAGAGCTAACCCTAAGAGCTAACCCTAAGAGCTAACCCTAATTAACTGCCCCAGTCATCCTAAACGCCAGCGAAGGATCTTATGCTTTTACCTTACCTCGACTATTGGCGAGGTAAGGTTTTCCCGTCCAACCTCCTCCTTGATATAAACAGACATTTTAAGGCAATACTACTCATACGCAACAGTATTTTCAATAAAAGTGGAGTGTGATTCCAATGAATTCTAAACACGCAATTGTCATTTCCTACGATGCCTTTTCTGAAGACAATTGGGAAATAGCTAAAGGTTTACCTAATCTTTCTAAATTAATTAAAAGTGGCGCTGTAAGCACAAAGCTTAGAAGTGTTTACCCTACTCTAACTTACACCGTTCATACCACTATGATGACTGGGGTGTATCCAGATAAACACGGTGTTTTTCACAATAATCCTTTTCAGCCTTTTGTGGAAGAAAAGGATCAAAATTGGTTTTGGTACCGCGATGCTATTAGGGTCCCTACCCTTTATGATTTAGCCAAAAAAAAGGGTTTGAGTACAGCAGGGCTTTTGTGGCCTGTGTCTGGAAAATCTTCTATAAGGTATAATTTACCTGAAATTCATGCCCTAAAAGGCGAAAATCAAAGTTTAAAGGTCTTAAAAGGTGGCAGCCCCCTATTTTGCCTTGAACTTGAGCTAAAATACGGACGCTACCGCAAAGGGGTTAAACAGCCTTATTTAGATGACTTTACAACCTTATGCGCAGTAGATACCATTAAGAGAAAAAAACCAAACCTTCTTCTCGCCCACCTCATTGATTTAGACGATGCCAAACATCATTTTGGTACGGACAGCAAAGAAGTAAAAGAAGCCATTTTACGAATGGACGTTAGACTTGGAAAAATCATAAAGGCTATCGAAGACGCTGGTACAAAAGAGGATACAACCCTATTTGTCATAGGTGATCACGGTCAACTAAATGTACGATACAAAGTTGCTTTAAATCATCTCTTTAAGGAGAAGGGATTGATTTTTGAAGAAAATGGAGAAATGAATTGGAGAGCTTATCTTCAGAGTACAGGAGGAGCCGCGTACCTTCACATTAAAGAAGGTGACGTAGAAGCAGAAAAACTAGCACTTGATATTTTGAAGGATGCAATAGACAGTGGCAATTATGGCATAGAGCACATCTATTCAAGAGAAAAACTAGACAGCCTTCGCGTTAATAAATCCGTAACCACTATGATTGAGGCAAAGCCTGGATACTGCTTTGTGGATAGCCTTAAAGTCCCTATAGTTGTAGATTTAGAAGAGAAAGGCATCCAATACGCTACCCACGGATATTCACCACATAAAGAAAATTACAAATGCGTATTTATGGCTTCAGGTCCTCACGTTAAAAAGGAC
>CAZVEI010000168.1:1775-4656 GCA_964626295.1 uncultured Alkalibaculum sp. | reverse complement strand
TAGCTCAAATGAACGTTACTATGATGCTTGCAGGCAATATGGGACAAGGTGCTGTAGACGTATTAAATCGCTCAGGAATCGATGTAATACGTGGATGCTCTGGGGATATAAGGGAAACAGCCTTAGCTTATATCAATGGTACACTAATAGACTCTGGCGTAGCCTGTGCTGAGCACGAACACGGATGCCATTAATGAAAAAGCGCCCAAGGCGCTTTTCCAGTTGTAAGTTTTATGTTGTAAGTTCTATGTAAAATCTTTAGACCACCGGTGGTGGTAATTAAGCGGAACGGCGAGGGCGTCGTTCCCTTTTTTTAGAAGTAGGATGACTAGAAGTTGGATTTTATGCGCTTTATACATAGCTTTTCCAACATGCCAACTTTTTTTGCTTTCTGCATTCCGCTTTCGGCTTTTTTACGAAAGTCTTCCCTTAAAATCCTCATAGCCAAATTGGCGTACGATTTTATTCTTTCCATCTACTCCATGAATGGCAATAGCAGGCAGGGGCATGCCATTAAAGGTGTTGTTTTTCACCATACTATAATGAGCCATGTCGCAAAAGATTAGCCGATCTCCTTCTTTGAGAGGTTCATTAAAAGAGTAATCGCCAATAATGTCTCCTGCTAAACAAGTTGGCCCCCCTAATCTATAGGTGTACTTTTTCTCATTTGGCAGTTTAGCTTCAATGACCTCAGGTCGGTAAGGCATCTCTAGTACATCTGGCATATGGCAAGCTGCTGAAGTATCTAATATAGCGATGTCTATCTTATTGTGTATAGTCTCTAAAACTGTGCTCACTAGATAACCTGTATTTAAAACTACCGCTTCTCCTGGTTCTAAATACACCTCTACTCCATACTTTTCTTTGATTCTAAGAATTTCAGAAACTAAGGTTTCGATATCGTAATCTTTTCTCGTAATATGGTGACCGCCACCTAAATTAATCCACTTCATCTGTTTCATATAAGGACCGAATTTCTCTTCTGCTGCTCGAAGGGTTGTGACTAAATCATCTGAGTTTTGTTCACATAATGTATGCATGTGAAGCCCTTCTAAACCTTCTAATTCATCAGGATAAAAATTATCAATAGTTGTACCTAGCCGAGAGCCGGAAGCACAGGGATCGTATATTTCATATCCTTCTTGAGTAGACCATTCGGGATTAATTCGAAGTCCGCAAGAGCGGCCTTTTTCTAAAGCACGGGGTCCAAATTTTCGCCACTGAGAAAAGGAATTAAAGATAATGTGACCACAAATCTCTACGATTTCATCAAATTCCTCTTCCTTGTAAGCAGGGGAAAATACGTGATTTTCCCCTTTAAAGTATTCTGCTCCTAATTTGGCTTCATAAAGGCCACTAGCTGTTGTACCACATAGATACTTTGAAATGAGTGGATACATGCTAAACATGGAAAAGGCCTTTTGTGCTAATAAAATCTTGCATCCGCTGCGGTCCATGACATCCTTTAATATTTCAAGATTGGAAATTACTTTCTTTTCATCTACTACATAGCAAGGCGTAGGTAGATCACTAAAACGATTTTCCATTAGTCCACCAGCTCTGGGTTAAAATCTTCCTTCCAAGGAAGTCCCCATTTATTTAAGGCTTCCATAAATGGATCTGGATCAAATTGTTCAATATTAAATACGCCTGCTCCCTTCCAAGCTCCAGTCATGAGCATCATAGCTCCAATCATAGCTGGCACACCAGTAGTGTAACTAACAGCTTGGCTTCCAACTTCCCTATATGCTTCTTGATGGTCGCATATATTGTATACGTAATAAGTTTTTGATTTTCCATCTTTTATTCCCTTAAAGATACAACCAATATTAGTTTTACCTACTGTACGAGGTCCTAGAGAAGCAGGGTCTGGAAGGACAGCTTTTAAGAATTTCAAAGGCACAATTTGCTTTCCTTCAAATTCAATTGGCTCAATTGAAGTCATTCCTACGTTTTCTAAGCATTTTAAATGTGTGAGATAGCTTTGTCCAAAAGTCATAAAGAATCGGATTCGTTTGATTCCCTTAATATTTAAGGCAAGACTTTCTAGTTCTTCGTGGTGAAGAAGATACATGTCTTTTATACCAACTTCTGCGAAATCATAAACCCTTTTAATTTCCATTGGCTCTGTTTCAATCCATTCTCCATTTTCCCAGTAGCTGCCATTTGCTGTTACTTCACGAATATTAATTTCAGGGTTAAAATTCGTTGCAAATGGATAACCATGATCCCCACCATTGCAATCTAAAATATCAATTTCATGTATTTCGTCAAAATAATGTTTCATAGCATATGCAGAAAAAACGCCTGTTACTCCTGGGTCAAAACCGCTTCCTAAAAGAGCCGTAATGCCTGCTTCTTTAAATTTATCATGATATGCCCATTGCCATTTGTATTCAAATTTCGCAGTATCTAAAGGCTCATAATTTGCGGTATCCACGTAATTTGTTTTTGTAGCTAGGCATGCATCCATTATAGTCAAATCTTGATATGGTAGTGCTAAATTTAAAACTACATCAGGTTTAAAGTCATTAATTAATGCAATCAATGCATTGACATTGTCCGCATCTACTCTTGCAGTAGATATTTTTGTCTTTCCACCTTGTAATTTTTCTTTTAATTCATCGCACTTTGAAATCGTACGACTTGCAATACAAATTTCTTCAAATACCTCTGAATTTTGGCAGCATTTATGAATTGCAACACTTGCAACGCCACCACAACCAATTATTATCGCTTTTCCCATTTTCCTACCTCCAGTATCATTTACTATTTTTTAAATAAAATTAAAATAAATCTGCTAAAATTTAATTTTTTTAACTTACATTTTACTTGATGCACAATTCTAATAACAATTCTCTTACTATTTTTAATGCTACAG
>CAZVEI010000168.1:0-1765 GCA_964626295.1 uncultured Alkalibaculum sp. | reverse complement strand
AAGCTCCACTTTGATCGTACACTGGGCACAATTCATTTATATCACAAGCTACTAAATCAAGTTTGCATACTTTTCGCACTGCCTCTAATAATTGTAAAAAGCTTACTCCACCGGGCTCAGGTGTACCTGTACCTGGAAAAACAGACGGATCTAATACGTCTAAATCTAATGTAAAGTAGACAGGTTTGCCCTTTAAAGACTGAATCACCTCTTCTAACCCCGTAAAGTCAAACTTTTGTAAGCGTACATGGTCTTTTGCCCATTCAAATTCTACTCTCTCTCCTGAGCGGATGCCAAACTGAAAAATCCGACCATCCCCAACCAAATCCCAAGCTCGTCTCAAAACGGTAGCATGAGATAGGGTAGCTCCTAAATAATCATTTCGCAAGTCTGTATGAGCGTCAAAATGAACAATGTGCAAATCTGGATATTTCTTGTAAGCTGCTCTAAGTGCACCTAAAGTAACTAAATGCTCTCCGCCAATCATAATGGGCATTTTATCATCCTTTAAAATCTGGGCTGTTTTTTCTTCGATGGCACCTAGCGCTGATTTGGGGTCACCAAAGCGCAGTTCTAAGTCTCCATCATCACAGACCTTTTGATCTTCCATGTCTGCATCTAAATAGGGGCTATAAGTCTCTAAACCAAAAGATTCTGCTCGCATAGTCTTACTAGCAAAGCGAGTGCCTGGTCGAAAGCTTGTAGTAGAATCAAAAGGAGCTCCGAATAATACAATTTTAGCTTGTTCATAATCTGTCTCACAACCAAGAAATTTTTCCATAATTTACTCCACTTCCCTGATTAGTTCTTCTACATAAGTAGGTAGTGCAAAGGATGCCTGATGCAATTTTGTATTATAATAACGAGTTTTAAATCCTAGCTCTTCCCATTTTTTAGAATCTAAATCCTTTACTGGATGGTACTTCTTAGATGAAAATCCAAACAACCAATGACCAGAAGGATAGGTAGGAATATGAGCCTGATAGATCCTACACAGCGGAAAACTAGTGACTACCCTTTTGTGCATTTGCCTAACTGCAGAGGCATCTGCTGGATAAAAGGGACTCTCATGCTGATTGGACAAAATGCCATCCTCTTTTAGCGCTTTATTGCAATTGCCATAGAATTCTTTCGTAAAGAGCCCTTCTCCTGGACCAAATGGATCTGTAGAATCCACAATAATCAAATCATAGTAATCAGAAAAACGCCTAATATAACGCAAACCATCTTCATAGTGGATTGTAACCCTAGGGTCATCTAAGGCGGAAGCTACCGTTGGCAAATACGCTTTGCACACGCTGACTACTTGCTCATCAATTTCTACTAAGTCAATATGTTCTACGCTTTCGTATCTACATAATTCCCTTACTGCTCCTCCATCTCCTCCTCCAATGATAAGGATTTTTCGAGGATTAAGATGAGTAGCCATTGGCACATGAACAATCATTTCGTGATAGATAAATTCATCTTTTTCTGTCAACATCATAAAACCATCTAAAGTCAAAAATCGTCCAAAATCTTCTGATTCAAAGACTTCTATTAACTGAAATTCACTTTGTCCAGAATAAAGCTGACGTTTTACGCCTATAGATAAACCAACATTTTCTGTGTGCTTTTCTGTAAATACAAGATTCATAATACCCCTCCCTCCTGTTTATATTAAAACATTCAAATATTCTAAATCTAAGTCTTGGGGACCTGTTAAAGAGCCTCCCTTTTCCTTGATGTACTTTATATAATCTAATATTTCTTTTGTTATGCGCTC
>CAZVEI010000167.1:0-4656 GCA_964626295.1 uncultured Alkalibaculum sp. | reverse complement strand
AGCAGTAGTTACGCCAGCTTTTATGTCTAAAGATTATGGAGCTGTAACTTTTTTGGGTCTTGCTACAGGCCAATTTAAGGACATACGAAGTATGGAAAGAGAGAGCTTAGAAAGACTTGAAAGCATGGAGCTAGTTAAAAGAGGCGAAGCTTATATTGAAGATATTGCAAAGAGATTTGAAGCCAGAAATTACGTTGCTTTCTTAACTTCTTTTAGTGTATGCACTTTAACCTCTGTTTTAAACTATATTTTAAAATTAGAATTACTAGTTTTACTGATTATAGAGATTGTGTTTGGATTTCTTTTGGTACTATTTTTAAAAAATATCCTCAAACCAGATACTATTGCAGATATTGCACATGTAAAAGAAGGTAAAATTTATTTTAAGGGGCCTCTTCTTATGGTAGACGACGTTGTCATTATGAACATTGGGTACCAGGTATCGAAGGATATCATCCTAGAAAAAGGTATGGGCATTACCATTTATCCCAAAGATGAAAACGCCATTGCAACACTAGCTAATATTGGGCAGAGACAAGCAATTATACACAATTTGGCAAGTCAATTGGGAATACGAAAAGATGTAGATGAGCCAGACTTTACTCCGTTGGCAAGGCGAGAACCGAGCACTGGAAATATCAGTTTATTTATTATAACGATGAACAACACCCCTCATGATGGTATTGTAATCGCAGAAAATGTACCAGTCCTTGAGAGCGCTAGAAGAAAACCAGATGGTTCAGAAAGAAAGGAAGGGTAGAAGATGAGTAATAAGGATAATATTGTAGCAATTGTTACAACAAACAAAAAAAGAGTGCTATACAGCGGCCCCCCAGTCTTTTACGCAGAAACGAAAGAAGAAGCAGAAAAAACGGCAATGCTCTTGTCAAAAATCACATTGGCAATGATTCACGATGTGGAGAATGAATGTTTTATTATCGTCCAACACTAAGCGGAACCAGCAACCAGCTATTAGCGACCAGTATTTTAGCCACCTTCAGTAACTATTGAGTTTGGATTGATCATATAAGAATCCAGTTTCGCAAACCATTTACCTTCTAAAGCTTTAAGTCACGAAGGTGACTAGTACTGGTGGCTGACGGCTGACCCCAAAGGAACCCAGCCAAAAAGCTTGCCTTTAATTGACACAAATGATAATATACATAAAGAATTAATAAAAGGATGGAATAATGGAAGAAGATATCTTAATAGTAAAAATTAATGAAGATAGCATTGCACAAGAACTTGAAATTGAGCCAGGGGACAAGTTGCTTAGTATAAACGGGAAAAAACCTAAGGATATATTAGAATACAGGTATTTAATCAATGATGAGTTTTTATTAGTAGAAGTACGAAAGCTAGATGGAGAGATTTGGCAGCTTGAAATCGAAAAGGATTATGAGGAGCCTTTAGGAATTACCTTTCAAGAAGAGATGATCGATAAACCTAAAAGCTGTCATAACAACTGCGTCTTTTGTTTTATCAATCAATTACCTAAAGGTATGAGAGATACTTTATATTTTAAAGATGACGATACAAGACTGTCTTTTCTTTATGGAAATTACGTAACTCTAACAAATTTATCTCAAGAGGACATCGATCGACTAATTGAATATCGTCTTGAGCCTATTAATATTTCCGTTCATACGACTAATGGTGAACTTCGAGTCAAAATGCTTCATAATAAAAAGGCACACAATATTAATGAAGCGTTAAAAAAATTCTACGATAACGAAATAAATATGAATATACAGATTGTTCTCGTACCAGGGTACAATGACGGGGAAGAACTAGAGCAGACACTAAGGGATTTGACGAAATTAGTGCCTTATATTAATTCCATTTCAATCGTTCCAGTGGGGCTTACAAAGCACAGAGACAAATTAAATTCTATACGAACCTTTACAAGGGAAGAATGTAAAGCTGTAGTGGAACAAATAAGCGTTTATCAAGGTCAAATGCAAGAAAAAATCGGCAAGAACGTGGTTTATGCAAGTGACGAATTTTTCTTAAAAGGAGGTATACCAATTCCTCCTACGGATTACTATGGTTCTTTTGCTCAATTAGAAAACGGAGTAGGCATGGTTTCTCTCTTTACAGACCAATGCTATACTGCTTTAGAAGAGATGAAAGAAAAGATCCAGTCAAAAAACCTTACTGTTATTACAGGTACTTTAGCATATCCAATAATGAACCGTATTGTAGGAAAAGTTATGGGAAAATACGCAGACCTAAAGATTGAAGTTGTAAAGATCCCAAATCAATTTTTTGGAACCGAAATCACCGTATCGGGATTAATCACAGGAAAAGATATTATTGCTGAGCTAGAAAAACGTGAGTTAGGTAGTCAAGTTCTATTTCCAGCAAATATGTTACGCTTTGAAGGCGATATATTCTTAGATGATGTAACAATAGATGAGCTCTCTAAGAGATTAGGCGTTCCCTGTGTTCCCGTAGAAATAGATGGAACAGAATTTATAGAAAAGTTATTATACTGAGGAGAAAAATAATGCAAAAACCAATAGTTGCAGTTGTAGGTAGACCTAATGTAGGCAAATCTACGTTTTTTAATAAAGTCGCAGGTTCACGAATTTCAATCGTCGAAGACACACCAGGTGTGACGAGAGATCGGATTTTCGCTGATTGTGAGTGGTTAGGACATAAATTTACAATGATTGATACAGGAGGTATTGAGCCTTTTTCCAAAGATATTATCGTATCTCAAATGAGACGACAAGCTCAGATAGCAATCGACATGGCAGATGTCATATTATTGTTAGTAGATGGACGAGAAGGGATGACAGCAGCGGATTTAGAAGTAGCCAATATGATCCGTAAGACAAGTACCCCTATTATACTAGTAGTAAATAAAATAGAGACAAAAGAATTAGATCGAAACTCCTACGAGTTTTATAATTTAGGCTTAGGAAATCCTATTTCCATTTCCGCAGAACAGGGACTAGGAATAGGAGATTTATTAGATGAGGTTGTAGAATCTTTTGAGAGAAGCGAAGTCGACTTTGAAGAAGATGATAGACTAAAAATTGCCGTTTTAGGAAAGCCAAATGCAGGTAAATCTACCCTTGTAAATAAAATGCTTGGGGAAGAACGGGTAATTGTCAGCAATGTGCCTGGGACAACTAGGGACGCTATCGACTCTTCCTTTAAATATTTTGGAGAAGAATACGTACTCATCGATACAGCTGGACTTAGAAGAAAAAATAAGATCTATGATGAAATTGAAAGATACAGTATTCTACGAGCTGTAACAGCTGTAGAAAGAGCTGATGTTTGTTTAATCTTAATCGATGCAGAAAACGGTATTACAGAGCAAGATGCTAAGATAGCTGGAATTGCACATAACAGGGGAAAAGCCTCTATTATTGTAGTAAATAAATGGGATAAAATTGAGAAGGATAACCATACGACAAAAAACTTTGAAAAAGATATCAGAGAAACTTTGTCCTATATGAATTATGCCCCTATTCTTTATATTTCTGCTCTAGAAGGTCAGAGAGTCAATAAAGTAATGGAGACTGTCCTTGAAGTTGCAAGCGAACACGCAAAGAGAATTACAACTGGTATGCTTAACGATGTTATCAGTGAAGCAATACTACTAAATCAGCCACCAGCAGATAAAGGGAGAAGGTCTAAGATTTATTATGCTACTCAAGTTAGCGTAAAGCCACCAACTTTTATATTATTTGTGAATAATAAAGAACTAATACATTTCTCCTACATTCGATACTTAGAAAACCAAGTTAGAAATTCTTTTGGCTTTGTTGGTACGCCAATTACGTTTCTAGTTCGAGAAAAAACAGATAAAGATGGGAAGTGATTTGTTGAAAATTGCAGTAATAGGAGCAGGGAGTTGGGGGACAGCTATTGCTACCTTATTAGGAAAAAAAGAGTATGAAGTATCTCTTTGGCATAGACGTGAAGAACTCATCAACAATATCAAAGAGAAAAGAGAAAATACAAAGTACTTACCTGGAATTGGAATCCACGAGAATATTCATCCTACAGCAAATTTAGAAGAGGCCCTTGATGGCGCTGAAATCATTGTTTTAGCGGTTTCATCGCAAGCAGTTCGAAATGTGTGCGAAAGCTTAGAACCTTTCATCAATAGCGACCAAATTGTCGTTAATTTGGCTAAAGGACTAGAGGCTGGAAGCTATTTAAGATTGTCTCAGGTGATTAACGAGGTTTTACCTTATAATGAAGTCTACGTATTGTCAGGACCTAGCCATGCAGAAGAAGTTGCTAAGGGGATCCCTACAACAGTAGTTGTATCTGGAGAGAGCCGAGAAAATTCCGAGTACCTTCAAGAAGTGTTTTCGACAGATACCTTTAGAGTGTATACTAATCCAGATATTGTAGGTGTAGAGTTAGGTGGCGCCTTAAAAAACATCATTGCCTTAGGAGCAGGTATGTCTGATGGCCTTGGCTATGGAGATAATAGTAAAGCTGCCCTTATGACAAGAGGCATTGTAGAAATTAGCAGACTAGGCAAGGTCCTTGGTGCAAAAAGCGAAACCTTTGCAGGCTTAACAGGTATAGGCGATTTAATCGTAACTTGTACAAGTATGCACAGCCGTAACCGAAGAGCAGGAATTTTATTAGGTAAGGGCAAGCCCCTTGAAGAAGTTCTAAAAG
>CAZVEI010000166.1:3355-4668 GCA_964626295.1 uncultured Alkalibaculum sp. | reverse complement strand
AATGCTTACAGGTGACAATGCAAAAACGGCAGAGGCGATTAGAAGTCAGTTGCATATAGACCGAGTAGTTGCAGAAGTATTGCCACAAGACAAAGAAAAAGAAATACGAAGTATACAAGAAGAAGGAAAAAAAGTTGCAATGGTAGGAGATGGAATCAACGATGCTCCAGCTTTAGCAAGAGCTGATGTAGGTATTGCCATTGGCGCTGGTACAGATATTGCTATTGAATCAGCAGATATTGTGCTAATGAAAAGCGATTTACTAGATGCAGTTACAGCGCTTCAATTAAGCAAAGCTACTATTAAAAACATCAAAGAAAATCTGTTTTGGGCATTCTTCTACAATACCTTAGGAATACCACTAGCAGCAGGTGTATTTTATACAGCCTTAGGATGGAAGCTAAACCCAATGTTTGGCGCAGCTGCAATGAGTATGAGTTCTGTATTTGTCGTATCAAATGCTTTAAGATTAAAATTCTTTAAACCAAAATACGTAAATGTAAAATAAATAAAGTGAGGAGAGATTAATTATGAAAAAGATCATAGAAATTAAAGGAATGAGCTGTGAGCACTGTGTGGCAAGAGCTACAAAAGCATTAAATAGCGTAGGCGGAGTAGAAGCGAAAGTAAATCTTAAAAAGAATAATGCTGTAGTACAGCTAACAAATGATGTAGAGGATCAAGTATTTAAGAATGCTTTAGAAGAAGTAAACTTAGAAGCTGTTTCTATTAAAGAGAAAAAGGGTTTATTTGGCTAAAAACATTAACGAACTAAAAAGGAGAAGAAATATGAAATCTGACAAAACAAAGGTGACTCGTCTTTTAAAAACTGCAAGAGGTCAGATAGATGGAATTTTAAAGATGGTTGAAGAAGACCGATACTGTATTGATATCTCTAATCAGCTTATGGCAGCACAAGCTATTTTGCGAAATATCAATAGAGAAGTCCTTCACGACCACTTAGGTAGTTGTGTACAGGAAGCCTTCGAAACAGGCGATCAACGTGAGAAAATCGAAGAGATTATGGCCATTATTGACAAATTGACGAAATAAGGGACAATATCATATACAAACCAAAACAGCTTAAAAGATATTTTTTAAGCTGTTTTTTTAATAAACTTTAAATGGTTTACATTTAATACATAATTCACATATAATAAATATAGACAAGGGGGAATAGAGAATGAAAGGATGTAATTTATACGATAGTCCAGCCTTTGATGATCTAACTGGAGGCATTAGAAGACCAGGAGGTTTTCGAATTACACAAAGAGCTTTAGAGTTTTGCGATTTTCCAAAAGAGGCTAAACTAC
>CAZVEI010000166.1:0-3345 GCA_964626295.1 uncultured Alkalibaculum sp. | reverse complement strand
ATAGAGAAGAACTTTCCATATACTTGCAGTGGCATCGATTTATCGCCTTTTTTAATAGAGGAAGGATTAAAGAAAAGTCCTGGGTTGCATTTATTTGTTGGAGATGTAGAAAATATTCCCTTTGAAGATTCTACAATGGATGGCATACTTGCTGAATGTAGTTTTTGCCTTATGAAAAACAAGCCCCTTGCTCTAAAAGAGATCAAAAGAGTCTTAAAACCTCATGGTAAACTAATCATCAGTGATATGTACATACGAGATAAAAGGGGTTATGATGTTGTAAAAAATTCGTCTGGTAAAAACTGCTTTGTAAATGCCCTTATTATAGAAGAGTTAGAGATTATGCTGGAAAACATGGGATTTGAAATCGATTTATTTGAAAATCATACAAATGAATTAAAATCAATGATAGGGAAAATGATCATGGAATACGGCTCAACAAAAGCTTTTTTTGAAGTGATTACTAATAATTCTACAGAATGTGAGAATACTTATAATTTATCGAAAAAGTTGAAACTAGGATACTTTTTATGTGTAGCAAAAATAAAACCATAAGAAGCTCAGATATGAAAAGTGGAAGATTATATGGGTTGGTTTATGGAAAAGTCATGGAACTGGTGGATAAAAATTAAGTACACTACAGGGGGAAGTTTATGGAGAGAACGTCTTTAGATAGTTGGATCAAACAGAAAACTGGGCAAGCCTCAGAAGAGGAGCTAAAGATTAAAAATCTTGAATCTTATCAATTGAAAAAAATTCAAGAGACCTTAGGGTACGTCAAAGAAAAAAGCAAGTTTTATAGTGGTTTGTTAAAGGAAATAAACGTAGAGGAAATCTCAGATTTAAAGGATATAGAAAAAATCCCTTTTACTACACCAGAAGACATCAAACAGCAAGGAAATTGTTTTATATGCGTCTCTCAAAATGAAATAAGTCGCATTGTCACGTTACAAACTTCTGGTACGACTTCTGAACCTAAGAGGATTTTCTTTACTAAAGAAGACCAAGATTTGACGATAGATTTTTTTCATCATGGAATGGCAACTTTAGTAGAGCCAGGGGATAAACTACTCATCCTTATGCCAGGGCAGAGGCCTGGAAGCGTAGGAGATTTGTTAAAAAAGGGTTTAGATCGACTAGGAGTAGAAAGCCACATATACGGCCCAGTAGACAATGTAAACGAAGTACTTAAAATCATAACTGAAAAAAATATAAACTCTCTTGTAGGGCTTCCCCAGCAAGTCTTTGCTTTAGCAAAATACTATAAATACGATAAAAACAGAAAGCAAATTTCTCTTAAAAATATTTTACTGAGTGCAGATTACGTACCGAGTTCAATCATAAATGAATTAAAAAAGGTATGGAATTGTCAGGTGTATGAACACTACGGCATGACTGAAATGGGCTTAGGCGGTGGGGTAGCTTGTGATGCATTTCAGGGCTATCATGTAAGAGAAGCTGATCTGTATTTTGAGGTGGTAGATCCTACAACAAGGCTTCCTGTACCTAATGGAGAATATGGAGAAGTAGTGTTTACTACATTGACGAGGAAGGCTATGCCCCTTATTCGCTATCTTACAGGAGATATTAGTAGAATAATAGAAAAACATTGTCCCTGTGGCTCCCCTTTAAAAAGATTAGATAAGGTGTTGTACCGAAGAGAAGAATGTATAAAATTAGAAGATGAAAAAATCCTGACGATTACTGAACTAGACGAAATCTTATTTTCTATTGAAGAAGTTGTCAATTATAATGCCTATATAACAAAATTGGGAGAGAAGGATTGCTTAAATCTCGAAATAAGTTCCCCGTTTTATTCAGGGGACTGCTTAAACAATGAGATTTATAGTAAACTGTTGTCTTCAATAGCCTTTGGAGAACTGATTCAAAAGGAAAAACTTCTTTTAGATATTAATAATAAACTTATAAGCCTTGACCAGTCTGATGGGATGCACAAAAGGAAGGTAAAGGATTTGAGGGCTTAGGATTTGTGAAGGAGAAATCTCATATGGAAAGAAGAATTTACCTTGCTAGACATGGGGCTTTAAATATTTTACAGGATAAAAAAACGTACATAGGTCAATTAGATGTAGAATTAAGTGAAAAGGGGATAAATCAAGCACGAAGACTAGCTATTACTTTTAAAGACGTGGCGTTTACAGAGATTTATTGTAGTGATTTAACTAGAACGAAGACCACGGCTAAAATTATCGCACAAGGTCATCACATCAAACCTACTATTGCAAAGAATCTCAATGAGATTCATTTAGGCGATTGGGAGGGCCTGCTTTTTGATGAGGTAAAAAAGAATAACCCAGAGGAATTTGATAAGCGAGGAAAAGATATTATCAATTACTGTACACCTGGTGGTGAAAGCTTTCTAGAGTGTAGCAATAGAGTCACAAAGGCGTTTGATGAGATCATATCAAGGGCTCAAGGTGATGTTGTAATTGTAGCACATGCAGGTGTGAATCGGACGATCTTATGTAGTATATTAAATATGTCATTAGAACAACTCTTCACTATTCCACAGGAATATGGATGCTACAATATTATTCTTCAAAAAGAAGGAAAATTGTCAGTAGAAGAAATAAATAGAACATGATTATTGACAAAAACAAATTCCTGTAGTAATCTTTTAAAAGGGAATGAAGTTCTCCCCTGGATTATACCTAAACCGCTTATAAAGCTGATGACTTCTGTGATTTTTATATCGCAGACGCATCAGCTTTTTGTTTTGTAAGGTAGTATTCCTTTTTGCTACTGTTTCAGTCCTTTTAAAGGCAGTAAAGGATCTTAGAACGAAAAGGGATATAAATTAGGAGAACTATTCAATTTATTAAGCTTAAAAAGGGAGAGAAAAAATGTTATTATCACTTGCACTTGTATTTTTATGCGGAATGACCTTAGGAAAAATTTTTGGAAAATTAAAGCTTCCTAATTTACTTGGAATGCTTCTTACAGGCATCTTACTTGGTCCATATGTACTAAATATACTAGACCCTACAATATTAAACATATCGACAGATTTAAGGCAGATTGCTCTGATCATCATTTTAACGAGAGCAGGGTTAAACTTGGATATCACAGAGTTGAAGAAAGTTGGTCGCCCAGCTGTACTCATGTGCTTTCTACCTGCTTGCTTTGAAATCATTGGCATGTTGATTTTTGCGCCTATGCTTTTAGGTATATCTCTTTTAGAAGCCGCCATTATGGGTACAGTCATTGCTGCCGTTTCACCAGCGGTAATCGTACCTAGAATGTTGATGCTGATGGAAGGAAGATACGGAACCAAAAAGGGTATTCCTCAGATGATTATGGCTGGGGCATCTGTAGATGATGTGT
>CAZVEI010000165.1:0-4702 GCA_964626295.1 uncultured Alkalibaculum sp. | reverse complement strand
TATTTTAGAAGCAGATTAAGAATTGTTTATATAGTAAAAGGGGTGAGATAGATGCAAAAGATCCAAATATTTGATTCATCCCTACGGGATGGAGCCCAGGGAAGCGGTATATCCTATTCTCTTGATGATAAGATAAAGATAACGAAAGAGCTAGACCGATTAGGTATTGATTATATAGAAGCGGGAAATCCAGGGTCTAATGTTAAGGATCGGGAGTACTTTGACGCTATGAGAGAACATAAGTTACAACATGCAACTCTAGTGGCGTTTGGAAGTACTAGAAGGAAAAACATACGAGTAGAAGAGGATAAAAACCTTCTCGATTTATTATCCGCCGATACAAAAGCGATTAGTATTTTTGGTAAGAGCTGGGACTATCACGTAAAAAATGTCATTCGTACAACTTTAGAAGAAAACATAAACATGATTTATGATACAATATCCTATTTAAAAGACAAACACAAAGAAGTTATTTTTGATGCAGAGCACTTTTTTGATGGGTATAAGGCAAATTCAGAATACGCTCTTGAATCCTTAAAAGCTGCAGAAAGGGCAGGCGCAGACTATCTAGTATTGTGTGACACAAACGGCGGTTGCTTTCCTAATGAAATTTATTCTATCGTAAAAGATTTGGTAAATACATTCAAAACACCTATAGGAATTCATTGTCATAACGATAGTGGAGTTGCAGTAGCCAATTCTACTCTAGCTGTAAAAGGTGGAGCAACTCACGTCCAAGGAACTTTTCTTGGAATAGGTGAAAGGTGCGGAAATGCAAATTTATCTACTATTATTTCTAATTTGCAAATTAAATGGGGATACGAGTGTATAAACGCTGATAAGATAAGCGAGTTGACACCTGCAGCTAGATATATTGCAGAAGTTTCTAATATCCCATTAGATCATTCTATGCCGTATGTTGGAGCAAATGCCTTTGCGCACAAAGGTGGAATGCATATAGATGGCATAATGAAGGCAAAAGGTTCCTTTGAGCACGTAGAGCCTGAAGTTGTAGGAAATATGAGGAGATTTCTCATGTCGGAAGTCTCAGGCAAGAATACGGTCATTAACCGAATTAATAGAGTAGATTCCTCTATTACTAAAGATTCACCTGAAACAGCAGAAATTGTGGAATTATTAAAGAATTTAGAGGCTGATGGGTATCAATTTGAAGGTGCAGAAGCTTCTTTTGAGTTAGTTATTAGAAAGCACCTAGGATTATACAATCCATTTTTTAAATTAGAATATTATAAGATTATCGAAGAGGCCACGGAATCTAATGGACATTGTACAGCATCTGCTATGGTAAAGGTTTCTGTCAATAAGCAAACAGAGATGACTGCAGCAGAGGGAAATGGACCGGTAAATGCCATCGATAAGGCTATTCGAAAGGTCCTTGGCTTATTTTATAGTAATCTTAAAGAGTTTCATTTATCCGACTATAAGGTAAGGGTTCTAGATGGAACCAATACTGGAGCAAAGGTTCGGGTATTAATTGAATCCACAGATGGAGAAGACTATTGGACTACTGTAGGAGTATCTACCAACATCATTGAAGCCAGTGTAAATGCTTTAGTAGATTCCATAGATTATAAATTAATTAAAGACCAAAAGACAAAATAAAAATAAATTACTTTTCATACAGGAGGTTTTCATCAATATGAATTATAAAATTGCAGTAATTAAAGGTGATGGAATCGGCCCAGAGGTTGTAGATTCTGCTATTGAAGTGCTACAAGCTATTGGGGGAAAATACAATCACACATTTGAATTTGAAGAAGTATTAGCAGGTGGTATTGCTTATGATACTTATGGAACTACATTGCCAGAGCAGACTTTAGAAGTAGCAAAAAACAGCGATGCAGTAATTTTAGGTGCTGTAGGGGGACCGAAATGGGATGACCTTCCTGGAAATCAGAGACCAGAAGCTGCTTTACTAGGTTTGAGAAAAGGTTTAGGCTTATATGCAAATTTAAGACCAGCCATTCTCTTTAATTCTTTAGCAGATGCATGTCCACTAAGACCTGAAATCGTCGAAGGCGGACTAGATGTACTTGTGGTTCGGGAATTAACTGGTGGACTTTATTTCGGCGAAAAAGGATATAAAGACACAGAGAACATGGGGAAAGCAGCCTATGATGTGTTAATCTATTCTGAAAAAGAAATTGAAAGAATTACACGAGTTGCCTTTGATATGGCTCAAAAAAGAGGTAAGGTTCTTACAAGTGTAGATAAGGCAAATATCTTAGAGAGCTCAAGACTTTGGAGAAAAACAGTTGAAAGAATTGCAAAAGAGTATCCAGATGTAAGCTTAAATCACCTATACGTAGATAATGCAGCTATGCAATTAGTAAGAGATCCAAAACAATTTGATGTCATCGTAACAGAAAATATGTTTGGAGATATTTTATCTGATGAAGCGAGTATGATTACAGGATCTATAGGAATGCTTCCTTCTGCAAGTTTAGGAGAAAACAACAAGGGCATGTACGAACCTGTTCACGGCTCAGCACCAGATATAGCAGGACAAGGAAAGGCAAACCCAATTGCCACAATCATGTCTGTAGCTATGATGTTAAAGTACTCCTTTAACTTAGGTGAAGAAGCAGAAACGATAGAGGCAGCCGTTAAAAAAGCATTAGATGATGGGCACAGAACTTCCGACATTGCTACAAAAGATGAAAAAGTTCTATCTACAAAAGAGATGACGCAAATTATATTAGGAAATATATAAAAAAGACCACGCTTCGGCGTGATTTTTTTTTAAGCTGAAAGGCTGAAAGAATATTACGTTCATATGTTGAATATTTAACCCAAGCTCCTGTTCGGTCATCCAGAGGAGCACTAGCGACGAAGGATCTCTGAAAAATAAGTATTAAAATAGCTCAAATGTATTAAGTAGATTCTAATAATTTAAATTGCAATTAAGCGATGGTTTAACCACCGTCTAACCATTGTTCAACTACCGTTCAACTATTGTTAATGCTCACATCTATTTTCTTCAATTCTTTATTCTAAAAGATATTCTCCCTTCATATTAATAAATAAACAAGTTATGAGAGGGGTATAAGCATGCAACAGAGAAAATTCGTTTTTCTTGAAGCCATAGATTCAGCATATGCAATTCATTCCAGAAGTTTAAAGGGACATGTCCAGTTAAATGAGAGCAAAGGAAAAACCATTGCTAAGGTATTTATTGAGGGAATAAAGCCAGAAGAATACGGAATAGATGTGATGATAGAAGGTCAAAAAGTAAAGAATATAGGCAATTTTACAGGAAAAGATAAAGTAAATTTCACTTTTACAGTAGAAGAATGCTTAGAGAAAATTCAGGCTATTACAATCTATCCTTTAAAAGATAGAAGGGCTATTGTTCTTGTGGCCTATCTAGTCAACAGAGATTCTATTAATATTAAAGAGATTCTTTACTTTAAGGGAAGTCACAAAGTATCAGAAAAAGAACCTGATTTTAAGACTGTCAAAGACGAAGAGTTCATTAAAGTAGAGGAACCTGTTAATCTCAAGGAATCAACTAAAGTTGAAGAGCTTATTAAAAGCCAAGGGTCAATTAAAGTACTACAGGAAGTTTCGAAAAGAAAGAAATAGAAGAGGCAATTGCTCCTGAAGCACATTCATCCCATACGATAGAAGAAAGTCCTGTAATAGATAAAGAAGCTCTGAAAACAGAATATCAAAATGAAAAAACCATAGAGACAAAATTAAATAAAGAGGAAGAAGTTCAAAGACCAAATAAAAGGGAAAATAAAGGCGGAATTTATAACAATACTATTTTTTATTTATGGGAAAACTTAGATAAATTAGACGATATCCTCGAGCCCGCAAGTCCATTTAATCAGCCTATACAAAATCATAAATGGTGGTTTGTAAAAGAATTCGATACAGATATTCAATATTATTGCATTTTGTACAATGGCTATCTAATGCCTATGATCTATCCATTTATGAACTATAAAAATATCCACGCCATTGCAAGAGATTGGATTTTTGGCGTAGTAACAGAAAATTCTGGAGATAAAAATCTGTTGAAATACTTTGTCTATGGCATACCAGGAAGTTTTTATATGCAAGAGCAACCTTTTAGAGGCAGCACAGGATATTTATACTGGCAATCTGAAGACATAGTAAAAAGCGAGCCTATGGGTTATTGGTTGCTCTATGTAGATATACATACTGGAAAGATCGTCATCCCAAGAAGACCTGTAAAACCACCACTAAACAAGCAAATTATGCATAATAATATGTAATATATGCACCTTAATCCTGTGAGCACATCCCTCACAGGATTTTTTAATTAAAAAGTTATTAGTTAATGATCAATTTGTTAAAAAGAATTAAATTCCATAAAGGCGCGATAATATCTAATATTTAATTTTCTACATATTATTTCTAGTTCATAGAAGAGAACTACGTACTTCTTCGTTGAAATTAAAGCTACCAGTGGTAACTAATGTGCCTTTGCTTACCATCTGACCATCTTGATTATTTTTTATAAAAAAATCATTAATAAAATTGGTAGCATATTTAGACCTCTTTCTTATCACAATAATAGTATCAACCAAAAAGAAGGAGGATAAAAATAATATGAAAAAAAAGTTTATAACTGTAATATCATTTGTTTCATTAGTAGCTTTATTAGGTATTGGATGTACGACAACTACAGACGAGAGTGCAAGAAATAATG
>CAZVEI010000164.1:0-4703 GCA_964626295.1 uncultured Alkalibaculum sp. | reverse complement strand
CGAAACTTGCAAGGCAATTAGCAATAATAATGTAATGGATATTATTGAGATTGATGCTGCTTCAAATCGAGGCGTAGATGAGATACGAGAGTTAAGAGAGCGGGTTAAGTACCCACCTACAGTGGGAAGCTACAAAGTATACATTATAGATGAGGTTCATATGCTGACTACGGAAGCTTTTAATGCTCTCTTAAAGACTTTAGAAGAACCTCCAAAGCATGTAATCTTTATTTTAGCTACTACTGAGCCAAATAAATTACCTACGACTATATTGTCTAGATGTCAAAGATTTCACTTTAAAAGATTGGAATTGAAAGACATCTATAGTAGAATGAATTATATCTGCAAAGAACTCAATGTACAAATTGAAGATAAGACCTTAAAGCTCATTGCAAAAAATGCAGATGGAGCCATGCGAGATGCCCTGAGTATATTAGAGCAGTGCCTATCCATTACGGATGACAATGTAGTAGACTACAATAGCGTAAAAGAGTTATTAGGTATAAGTGGGGATGCGTTGATTTACGGGCTTATTGAAAGCATCATTCAAAAAGATGTTCAAAAGGCCCTTGCTACCTTAGAAGAAGCTTATAAAAATGGAAAAGAGATTAGCCAATTAGTCAATCAGATGATAGTATGTTTAAGGGATATACTCATACTAAAGGTAACCAATTCTTCTGATAATCTAATGGAATCAAGTGAAGAAAATACGGATATATTAAGGACGCTTAGTGCTCAAGTAGAGAATGAATTGCTATCTTATTATATTGAAAGTTTAGCTGAAGTGGAAAGCAAAATTAAATACAACACTCTGCCAAAGGTCTTAATGGAAGTATTGTTAATTAAGCTTTGTAGTGTAGGTTTAGTCACAAGTACAGTGACAACTTCTAATGTAGAGTTTTCTCAAGAAAAAATAGTACACGGAAGACCAAAGGAAGAGCCCGTAGAGAACATTCAAAGAAATAGCAATATACAAGAAAAGCCTACTCAAGCAAAAGGGAGTCCTGATTTTGAGATACTCTGCAACGCTATAAAAAAAGATAGACCTCTTATAGGAACCGCTCTTGAAATGGGAACGTGTAAAGAGATTTCAGATGAAAAATTCAGTGTTGCCTTTGACAAAGACAATTCTTTTCACTACAATACGGTACAAAAGAATAGACAGTATATTGAAAGCCAATTAAAAAAATTAGTTAATCCAAATTGCTTCTTTACTTGTGGGACAGAAGAAAAGGGCGGAGACGACTTTTTAAATCGTACAAAAGAAGTATTTGGAGAAGGTAAAGTTTTTCTTACAGATAAATAGCAAGTAATAAAAAGATATATAAGGAGGAATAATCATGGCAAAAAAAGGATTTCCAGGTGGAATGGGTAATATGAACAATATGATGAAGCAAGTTCAAAAGATGCAAGCAGATATGGAAAAGATGCAAGGTGAATTAGAAGAAAAGGAAGTAGAAGCTACCTCTGGTGGGGGAGCAGTTAAAGTAATAGCTAACGGGAAGAAAAATATTATGTCTATTAAAATCAATCCAGAAGTAGTAGATGAAGACGACGTAGAAATGCTAGAAGATTTAGTATTAGCTGCTGTCAACGAAGCTTTAAGGAGTGCAGAAGCAATGGTAAGCAATGAAATGGGGAAAATCACAGGAGGAATGAATCTACCAAAAGGTTTATTCTAGTATGTTTTTACTATATTTGGATAATTTGCTATTCAAATATAGTATTATAACGTAGGATAGCGCCAGCGAAGGATCCTAATTACAGCTACCAACGGTAGCTATACTGACCGCTGGTGGCTATGCTTTATAAGAAGAGAGGAAATTATGTCGTATTATTCAGAGCCGATTTCAAAATTAATACATGAATTTAGTAAATTACCTGGCATAGGAAACAAGTCTGCTCAGAGATTGGCAATGCACGTGTTGAAGATGAATAGGGAAGATGTAAAAAGTTTAGCGGATGCAATTGTAGAGGCAAAAGAGAAGGTAATCAACTGCTCTACTTGCTTTAACATTACATCAGAAGACCCTTGTCCAATTTGTTCTGATATGCGAAGAGACCGGGGCACTATTTGTATTGTTCAAGAGGCTAACGATATTATTGCCATCGAAAAGACAAAGGAGTACCACGGCTTGTACCATGTACTTCAAGGGGCAATCTCACCTATGGAGGGAATAGGACCTAATGAAATCCGAATTAGAGAGCTCATATTAAGGCTTCAAAAGGAAGATGTTCAAGAAGTGATCCTAGCCACAAACCCTAATATTGAAGGAGAAGCCACTTCAATGTACATCTCTAAACTAGTGAAACCTTCAGGAATCAAAGTAACAAGAATAGCTCACGGCATTCCAATAGGAGGCAATTTAGAGTATACAGACGAGGTAACCCTATCAAAAGCTATCGAAGGAAGACATGAAATATGATCTTTCCTTGAGAGCAGTACCTGATTTGTCTTGCCCGAAGGGGAGAAAAATCATTGGTATTACCCCTGTCAAGGTTGGCGAGGTTTGTAGGGACTAGAAGGAGCTGCAAGCCCGCAACCTGCGACATGCCATATTACAAAGAACTTGAAAACGTATCCAATTGAATCCCTCCAATTTACCCTGTATACTATTGAGTACAAATACAAAAAAACGGTAGGAGGCTAATATGGATTACCAATTAATTGCCACAGATATGGATGGAACTCTTTTAGATAGCAATAAATTAATTCCAAAGGAAAGTATTGAAGCTTTGCATGTTTTAGAAGATAAAGGAATTAAAATCATGTTTTCCACTGGGAGGCCTATTGAATCCGCAATGTCTTATGCTACTTCTATAAATATTGACGCTAGTTTTGGTGCCAGCAATGGCGCAATCATATCTTATGAAAATTACGTAGAAATCATTCACTTAGATAAAGAACAAATTATGAAAACAGCTAAAATATGCGATGAATTAAATTTTGAATACATAATCTACACAGAAAATATGGGCTATTATACCTCTTTAGAAATTTTTGATGCCTACTACAAAGATAATGAATTGGTGCGAGCAGAAGCTGTACCAAAAGTATTGTTCCATACGATTCAAGATATTGTGGATTTAGATGAAATGAATAAAATTATCAAGGTAGATTTCTTTGACCCTAAATCTCGGATAATAGATGTATACTCTAAATTCCCCATTGATTTAAATCAATCAAATGTAGTAGTACAAGACGAAACAAGTATTGAAATTACCCATAAAAAAGTCAGCAAAGGAAATGCCGTCAAAAAAGTTGCGGAGTACTATAAAATACCAAGGGAAAAAATCATCACCATTGGCGATGGAGGCAACGATGTGAGCATGTTCGAATACGCAGGCTGCAGCATATCCATGGGCAACGCAAGAGATGTAGTAAAGAGCAAAGCAGATATGGTAACAGATACAAATGACAATAAAGGCTTTGTAAAGGCTCTTGAAAAATTAAATATTTTATAGTTACTTTAAGAAGCTTTTCGATTATTGAAAGGCTTTTTTTGTGCTGAAAGCTGAAAGAAGAAGAACTCGCCTTTAGGCGAGAAAGTGTAGGAAGCGGAGCCCTCATCGTCCCACCAACGATTGCATCAATGACTTACTGTTTTTACTTAGAACTCTAAACCTGATAAGAACTCTTTTGATCCCAGAGGAATACTAAAAAGCTAGTGACTACTGACTGGAGATTAAAGCACTTTTCCCCGTCACACAATTCCTAATCAGACGTATATTATAGTAAGATTCTAGAAATGGAGGCGAGTGTATTTGGAGGAAAATACAAACTATAACTCAAATAATAATGAAATTGATTATACACCAGAATTTGTGGATATTGAAGGTTTACAAGGAGTAAATTCAAGTCAAGGAATGGAGAGTTTTATGCAAGATATGAATAATATAGGTCCTATGTATGGAATGGATGAAACCAGTATAAATAGTGATGTATGGTCTACTGATGGTCGAGTGGGCAATACCTATGATCTTTCAGCAATGCAAAGTGGAATGGACAATATGTACAATATGCCACCAATGCAAGGCGGAATGGACAATATGTATAATATGCCACCAATGCAGGGCATGAATGGATACAATATGATGCCTACGGGCGGTACCTGTAATGAAGTAATTAGATGCGTTGCTACGATGTGCTACATGGCAAGCGTCTTCTTCATGCAAATGGTTCAAAACAACAATGGCTACGATATGGGCATGTACCAAAATCCAATGTACCAAAATCCAATGGGAGGCTGTGGCTGCGCTAACTGCACTGACGATAACAACTACGGCTATCCACCAATCTACTAAATTTTAATAAAGATGTTCGAGGAGTAAGGAGTACATATGTCTTTCTCGGGCATCTTTTTTATTTGGTTGGTTGAAAGAGAAAGGCAGAAAGCTGAAATGGAAGTTGCTATTTGTTATTACTTTTATAGATGGGAAAGGTTGGATAGTTGGTTTGTTGCACGGGAAAACTCGCCTGTGGGCTATATAAGGACCCAAGCTCCTGCTTTTGTCATCCTAGAGCGAAGCGAAGGATCTAAGACCCAAAAGGAATACCTAAACGGAATTCGATAATCAAGAGGACTTTGACTAATCTATCTAAGACCCAAAAGGAATACCTAAACCCTGATTGCTGGTTGCTGTCTTTTGACGAGCCATCCAGAGCACAGCGAAGGATCCCTACATGCTAACTATTAAAAGTA
>CAZVEI010000163.1:4207-4730 GCA_964626295.1 uncultured Alkalibaculum sp. | reverse complement strand
AAATAATAGAAGCGAATGTAATTGTTAATTAGTTTAAAAACGTTATAAAAACAAGTACCATAAGATTCCTATAATAAGTCCCTACATTTATAACCGGATTAAGGGTTATGACATTGTAATGTTCTCCACTTACTGTTGTGAAATCCTCTGCATGTATGCTGTATTTAGTGTTTTTATAATCATAATAATTGTTTTCAACGCTTAAATTCATTAGAATTTCTTTAACTTGCACGCTACTAAAGTCCTCATTATTATATATAATATCATCGTTTTCAATAACTACAACAGACATCTCCCCTATGCCACTGGCGACAGGAAACCTGTTAAATAGATTACAAAAATACGAATACGCAAAACCGACACAACTCGTAATGAGGATTGCGCCTATAAGGATCAATATACTCTGTGTTAGAAATCTTTGTTTTAAATTCATAATATCCTATCCTAGATATCTCTATTTTCAAAGGAGTAATAGCTTGCTGTAAATAACATTATACTGTAACCCAGTAGTATTAGAAATACT
>CAZVEI010000163.1:0-4197 GCA_964626295.1 uncultured Alkalibaculum sp. | reverse complement strand
TCAGTTATTATTATATTTTAAGTTTATATATTAGAAATACTCTAAGTATTTTACCAAAATTCATATAGCTTCCCAAAACCAATGTATACCAATCGAAAGCAGATGTAAATAAAAAACTTTTGAAATGGGGAAAGATCATGCCAAATCCATTGAATGCCAAAAAAACAAGTATAGAAAGCATAAAGGCACCCGTTGTTCCCTTGGAAATATTTGAAAAGAAAACAACTACCAACGCAAAGATCAATTGTGGGAAGAACTCCATAATATACGCCAATACTATTTTCAAGAGATTAGGCACACTGCTATTTATGAATATAGAAACTACAAGAGATAAAATCATCACAACGATAAGATTTACCATAATAAAGGTGGCAATAGCTAAAGTTTTTCCTAGAAATACTTTAAATCTTGATGCAAGCCCTGTGAGAGTAAATCTAATGGTACCATCCGCAAATTCTCCAGCAAACATATCTATACAGATAAAAGCAGTAAAGAGTGGAAAGAAGCTATAGCTTAAGACCGTTAAAACCATAATAGAAAAATCTGAACTTCCTGTGATGCGTATCCCTGCAAAACTATTTAAAAAACAGACTATAATAGCCGCTACAATGACTGAAAAAAAAGAAAATATAAAGGTCACTGTTATTTTTTTCTTTTTAGATATTTTATAGATTTCATTTTTATAGGCTGCTTTAAGAGTCTCCATTTAAATCGACCTCACTTAAATAATAGTTCTCCAAGGAAGAATAATTTTTTAAAATGTTTTGTGTGCTATCTACACCTGAAAGCTTACCGCCGTGCAAAATGCCTACTTTATTACAAGTAAGCTCTATATCGTGAATTAAATGACTGGATATAAAAAGAGTTGTCTTATGTTCTTTTGAAAGATTAAGAACTAATTTTCTAAATTCTACCATGGCCTCTACATCTAAACCATTTAAGGGCTCATCCAGTATTAATATTTCAGGATTCGATAAAATGGCCATGGCAATGCCGAGCCTTTGTTTCATCCCCAAGGAATAGTTCATTATCTTTTCATCTTTATATTTTACAAGACCTGTAATATCCAGGCACTCGTCGATTCTCACATCATCAATACCCTCATAGAACCGCCCACATAACTCCATGTTTTCGTATGCGGTCAGGTATGTAAAAGGAGTTACATTTTCTATAATACAACCGACTTTCTCCATTGCTTTTTCATAGTCCTGTGAAATACTATAACCGTTTATCCGAACATCACCTATATCCGCTTTCATAAGGCCAACCATAACTTTCATGGTGGTGCTCTTTCCTGATCCATTAGGACCTAAAAAACCAAATATATCTCCCCGTTCAATTTCTAGGTTAATATCTTGTATTCCACGACTATTCTTATACGTCTTTGAAAGGTTTTCAATTACAATTGCTTTATCCAATATTGTGCCTCCTTAGAATAGTTTGAGGCGCAAAGTTTAAGCCTTTGCGCCCTATTTGCTATTCAAATACTCTTATAAATTCATTATCAAAGTTTTCCTCATCATTTGTATGTGAGTATCCTCCATTTTCTTCATCGATTTTTACATCAAATGCTGCATGCAGGTCTTGTAAATTTGTACTATCTATCGCTCCCTTTTTCTTTTTCCCATTGTTGTCTGTATAGTTTATTATTGTGTAAAATTCTAACTCATCTTGATTGGAGCTAAACTCAAAGCTTCTTATAATATCTGGTTCATATCCTTTATTATAAACCTCATAATATTTACCTTTTACATTGCCCTCTTTAACTGAGATAATTTCTATAACTCTTTCTCCAACTTTTTGGAAGGAATTATCCTTTACTTCTACGATATTATTGCTATACTTTCCAATGTATTTCTCATCAAGTGCATAACCTTGCTTGCTATAAGTAACCTTTTGTCCATCTAAGTTTGGAGCAGCAACAATGGTCTTATTTATCCCTTTTATGTCCATTGAAAATTCTAATGTATAAGCGTGTTCAGTACCTTTACTGTCTTCTGCGGACATACTTACACTGAAGATGCCACTTTCTATAATTCCATCTTTGTTTTCAACGGCCTTTCCTGATGCTTCTTTAACCGTTATATTGGATTTAGGAGATGGAATATTGAGTGTTTCTATTGTATAGTCGTTAAGTATTGAATACTTAAATACAAAGGATGAAATCGCATTGACAAGGGAGGGGATTTCCGTGTCTCCTATATTTCCTACATACATTTTCTTCTTGCCTGATTGCTCCACTTGGATGACATTTTCTAAACTTCCTACAAATGCATCCACAATCTTTTCTACATCTTTGACTTCTTCTTCCTCAAAAGGATTTGCTATTATATTTGTGTCTTTGTTCGATTTTTGTTTCTCTTCAACATTATAGGATCCATCTTTAAAGTTCTTAGATATATATTGTTTTTTATCGCTATAGGAGTAATATTCTACGTGATTGCCTTTTTGAAGTTCTATGGTCCTTGTTTCTTGAGCTTGATTTTTTATATCATACTTTGTATTATAAGTCTGTTCTGAATAAGTCTTGCCGTCAACTTTGATCGTTGCAGTAAGGTCAACACTGAAGTTATTCACATCATCTGTCAATTTAGCTGCTGTTGTCTTTAGGGAGTTCTTTAGATTCTGATACCCTGATCCAAGGGCCGCATCTACAAATGCTGAAGTTATTAAAATCATTGCACCTAGGATAAAGACGCCGAACATCATTGATTTTTTATTAAATTTCATTTTCCTACCTCCTAATATAGAACGAATCATCATAAAATCATAAATGTTTATGTTGTTCAATTATATAGTACACTAGGAGTCTTGAATAACTCTAAACGAATTATTAACAATTTATTAAATCTTAAAACGTTATACTAAATGTATTTACTGCCTTCTCTTATGCTTAACTTAGAGAGCTCATTCTGCTCGATAAAAGCTCTAACCCATTCCTTATTTGTTTTAGAATATTCTCTTAAAGCCCATCCTATGGCTTTATTTATGAAAAACTCTTCTGTTTGTGAATTATAGATAATTGCTGTTCTCAAAAACTCAGTATCTGTTTTCTCTTTATATTTTAATTGAAAAATAAGAGATATTCTATTCAACCATATATTATCGGATTTCATCCATTTTAATATATGGTCTTCCTTCACTTCTGGAAAATTCATGGCAATATGTCCTACGATTTTATTTATGGCATCTACACTATCCCACCAGGATTTTGTAATCAGGAGTTGCGCAATCCTTTCCATATCATCTGGTGTGAATAGGTCAATTACCTTTTCCATGTAATCTATTGCCAAATATTGAAATTCTCTTTCTGGCATTTTATAGCATTGATGAATAAATTTCCAATCAACTTCTGTATCCTTTTTTCTCTCACTAAGAAATGCTTTAGCGATGGCTGTTCTTTCTGGTTTCTTTAAGCCTAGGAATGGAAAAAGATTTTTCATATATTTAGCCATAGGCACAGCTTGTGCTTCATTTTTATTATTATAAAATTCTTCAAATATTTTCATATGTACTCATCCTTTATTTAACAACTGTGTTCTTCCCATACTCGCCTCAATCTTTTATGGCATCTTCATCAAGCAAATCCCCAATATATTTATATATCTATATTTAAATAGTGGGGCACAATGTCCTCATATGTACCATCTTTCATCAAAAATCCCTGAGGAATAACCCCTAATTTTATGAATCCAAGTTTTTTATATAGCCTAAGGGCACTTTCGTTTGATTTAACTACTGCGTTAAATTGCAAGATTTTAAAGTCCAGCTCTTTCGCCTGATTGATACAATGGGTAACGAGTTTTTCGCCAATGCCATAACCACGCATATCCTTTTTGACTGCATAACTTGCATTACAAATGTGTCCACATCGTCCAATATTATTGGGATGGAGTATATATAATCCAATAATTTCTTTACTCTCTTCATCATAGGCAATACCTGTAAAGGACTGTTCACAAAAGAATTCATCCCCACTGCTTTCTGTTAAGAAATCCACTTGTGGAAAGGCTATTCCATCTTGAACAACCTTATTCCAAATTCCAATTGCCTCTAAAACATCATCTTTTTTGTATGGTCTGATCTTAATATTCATGTTTATTCCTCAATTCCTAATAAGTTAGGTTATTCTTCATAAAGGGTGATATTTTCCAGTAAACTCTTTGACAACAACTTTAAATACACAAACGCTGTTTG
>CAZVEI010000162.1:4013-4768 GCA_964626295.1 uncultured Alkalibaculum sp. | reverse complement strand
GAGTTTATAGATGTAGAGTCCATGAATCAAGTACCAGATTTTATGGCTAGTGATGATTATATACAATTAGATGCAACGGCGAATATTAACATTGGTTCTACTTTACTAAAAATGCTAAGATAATAAAAAATTTAAGGAGGATACAACAATGGAAAATACAAATTTAAATCAAAATGTAAATACGCTTTTTTCAAACTTAGAGGATTTCACCCAAAATCAAGGTCTTATTGGAAAACCAATGACTCATGAAAACAAAACATTTCTGCCTATCGTTTCTATTACTCTTGGATATGGTAGTGGTAACACTGCTAGTAAGGCTCAACCTATGCCTTCATTAGCATCCGGAAAAATGTCAGGTGGTGCTCTTGGTTTAGGAGCAAAACTTTGCACTGATGCCGTTCTTATGATTGATAAAGACAATGTATCTATGATCCCAGTAAATAGTGCGTCTACAAGTCAACTTATGGATAAAATTCCACAAATGGTTTCAAGCATGGGTCAAGGAAAACAAGGTCAACAGGCTCAACAAGGACAGCAACCACAGCAAGGTCCGTCTAACCAAAATCAGGGGCAAAACACTCAAAAATAAAAATATAATTTATACCTATTCACTTAGGCAAGAGAAAGGGGCTATTACTCGATAGCCCCTTTTAAAATTTGATTACTTATTCTTATTTTTGTGATACATGTCTCGCTGCTATATAACCGTAAGCTATAGTTGGTCCAATAGTACTACCATCACCCCAGTATGCATT
>CAZVEI010000162.1:0-4003 GCA_964626295.1 uncultured Alkalibaculum sp. | reverse complement strand
CTCCATAAAGTCCTTCAATAGGTTCATTGTTCCAGTCAAGAACTTGAGCATTCTCATTATAAAGCTCAGGATAGGACTGACGGCACATATAACGGATTTCCCCTCATTTGCTGCTGTTATCGCTATTGCAAATGCTGCCGCACCAGTTCCTACAACTAATACATCTGCTTCCGTTTCATCTGTCGTATCGGGTTTATTGGGATCTGGAATAGGTTTGGGATTCGTCAAGTCAACAAAAATGTCTTGTGGTGCCCAGCAAAGGGGGCAAAGAAGAGGAAGCTCATCTCCTTCGTAAATATACAAACAGACAGTGCATTGCCAACGTTTTTTCCCATTAGGGCCATAAGCATTAAGCTTCTCATATCTTTCTGTCTTTTCCGTTTCAACCTCTTCAAACATATCTGATTTCGCGCCACAGACTGGGCATTCTTCAGGGAGCTCTGCTCCTTCGTGTATATAACCACATACTTTACAACGCCATCTAGGTGACTTTTTTTCACTTTGACTATCTTGAGCTTTTTCCATTAATTCAAATTGATTTGCTAACGCTCCATAGATAGGGCATTCTTCAGGAGGATTATCTCCTATATATTTACATACCCCTATTTATTCTAAAATACTCAATTAACTTTAATTAATAAAACACTGCATATAAAGATAACTTAAATAATGGTTAAGTTTAAAAGTAGAATTCTCTTACTAAATAAAAAAATACCACAACCATTAAAAATTGTGATATTGTTTATAATTATTATAGATTATCTAAACAAATAGTAAACCTTCATTATCTAATATTTTTATCTTTCTTCCCGTTTGCTTAATATACCTTAGTTCTTCAAACTCTGTTAGCTTTCTACTAATGGTCTCTGGAGTCGTTCCTAAATAAGATGCTAAATCTTTTTTACTCATCGGTAAGGCGAATTCAGCCCCTTCTTCTTGTTCTTCTACGCATTCCATTAAAAACTGAGCGATTCTTGTATCCACTTTTTCTGTAGAAATTCGAGTAGTTTGTTTTTCGGAATCTTCTAAACGCTTTGAAAATTCCGATAATAGCTTTAATGAAATAGAAGGAAACTTTCGTAAAAGTTCTTGTAAATCTGTCCGAGTAATCATACAAACTTCCGTGTCCTTCATCGCTTCAGCATAAGATTCGTGAATGGATTCACTAAAGATAGCCAACTCTCCTGTGAAATCTCCTGGAGCTAAAATACGCACCAACTGCTCTTTTCCCATATCTGACAATCGGTAAATCTTAATTTTCCCTTTGCTTACGATATAAAGAGAATCGGATTTATCTCCCGGTTGATAGATGATTTCACCTTTTTTATATGAGTTTGAGCGAATCACCTCTGAGATTACATTCATTTGTTCTTCGTCTAAATGGTTAAAAATAGGAACTATAGAGACACAAGATTCGTGGATTCCCTCCCCATCACAATGATGATTGCAATTTAAAGACTCCTTCTTTTCTGAATAGCAAGATGCGCTTTCATTTTTGTGCATTTTTATTCCCTCCTTTTAATTCATTCTATATCAATGGGGGATTTATTCCAAACCTTTTCCAAACATTTACATTCTGGAATCCCTTCAATAAACATCAAACATCCTTTTAATCTTAATTTTATTATTCATATCCAGATCTTTGGTATAGATATATTAAGTTAAAAATAATCATTTAGGGAACTTAATTATACTTCTTGCGTCTAATTAAATAAGAAATGGAGGGATCGTTATGAAGAAATGGTATTTATTGATGCTTTTAGCGCTTATGGCGTTTCTTGTAGGATGTAGCTCTAAAAATGTAAATCTTGATAGCCAAAGTATGACAGGCTATGTCATGGATAAAGAAGGCGAAAGGATTTTAATAGTAGATGATGAGGCTCAAGACTTTAGTTCTACAGGTGGAGTAAAAGAATTTTACAATGCCATTTGGTTTTCAGAAGCTCCATCGCAGATAAAAAAGGGAGATTTTGTTAAGGTATGGTTTGACATGGTGGCGGAATCTTTCCCCGGACAATCAGAGACTATAAAAGTAGATGTTATCGAGGGGGGAAAAGCGAAAGGTGCAAATTTAACTAAATCTGAAGCATTGCACAAACTCCTCACCTCAACAGAATTTAAAAAGAATTTGTACGGTGTCAGCTCTATAGAATATGACGATAAAAAAGACATATGGAATATTTCACTAAAGAAACTTTTGGATGACGCTAGCGAGCCAGTATCCTTCACTGTCGAAGACAATTAAAGTATCTGCAAGGATGCTTTAATTGTTTTTTAGAAAATTATATATTTTATTATTAATATAATAGAAAGACTTCTACAAAACAAAATAGCTTTTCAAGCCCATTTCTTCTCATTATTCATATAATGTACTACTACATTATATAGAGGTAAGGCATGAAAGAGCCTAGAATATATTCAAGAACCCCCTCGTCTTGTCCTGCTGGTTTTAAAGGAAGATATGAAGTTTCTCCAGGTGATACTTTATATATGATTTCACAAATGTTTAGAGTCCAATTAGAAACACTAATTGTTGCAAACCCTCATATTCCCAATCCTAATTATCTTATTCCTAGGGATATTTTGTGTGTCCCATCTCTAATCCCTATCCCTTTCGTAATGCAACTTAAGAAAAAAGTGAGAATGCCTTTTGGAAGTGGAGCTACTGCATTTGCAAATTTTGCTCCCAGGGGTGGACAATCAATGACTGTTTCAGCTACATTGCCAACTCCAGCTACATTTGGCAATTATGACATATATATTACGACAGTATTTTTTAGAGAAATAGGCGGCTTTGGCAATGAACTCGTTCCTAATCCATATCTAGACCCTCCTGTGTGGAGTACACGGATTGATTTTCCAACAGCCGTATCCTTAGATAACGATGTAATAGCAACCATACGGCCGTCAAATTCTATAACAGGGATATCTAGGTCCTATTCTTTATGAATTGAGCTTAGAATGCTAAAATAGCTTCACCGTAAAGATGTATAAGGGTACAGGTTTTTTAATTACTGGCACTGGAAAATTTGTTAAGAATGGTAACAATTTTGATTTAATGAAAGAAAAATTTGACTGGGCTAGAGCTGTTTTAGAAGTAACTGTTGAAAGTACTTGTCAAACCATTTAAAATAGCACTTTAGTTCTACGTTCCAAGCTCTAAGTAAAATAGTATAAAAAGTCAATTAGGTGGATAAAGTTCACTTAATTGGCTTTTTTACTTATCTCTTCTAGTCTCTCACATTAAAAAAATGAAATTTAAATAAATGGTTGATTGTCCTTTGTGAGAAGTTTTTTATACGATATATCTATAAGGGTAGCGCCAAGGGGGGCGGTAATCAGAATAGACAGAACCGCTACTGTTAGTACAATATTGCCACATTTAAGGCCCATAGCTAGAGGTAATCCGCCAATAGCTGCCTGTACTGTGGCTTTAGGCATATAAGCAAAGGCAGTAAAGACTCTTTCCTTTTTATTTAAATTCGTTTTAATAAGGCAAACAAATACGCCAATCATTCTAAATAGCAGTACACAAATAATGAGGATAATGGCCGAAACTCCTGCTTTTAAAGCGTATTGGATGTTTACAGTGACCCCTACGAGAACAAATAGGATTACTTCTGCTCCTACCCATAGCTTTGAAAATTTAGCTGAAAGGCGTTTGGAAACCTCATATTTATTTTGCCGAAGTGCAACGCCAAGGGCCATAACGGCAAGCAAACCAGAAAAAGCAATCACTCCTGTTAAACTATGTTCTAAGGTTACAAGCAAAAAAGAAATGGAAAGAATAATTAATACCTTGCTACTATCTCGTATATGTACTTTTGAAAATAAAAAACATAGACCACGCCCTACAATCATCCCACCTAATAATCCTAAGATAATGGATATAGGTATGATCAAAAAATGCATTGGGGTAATGGTGCCGCTTTGTGCAAGGCCTGTAAAGGCAGTGAAAAGCACTATAACAAACACATCATCTACAGATGCCCCAGCCATAATC